>CAZNJN010000025.1:0-17519 GCA_964573365.1 uncultured Oscillospiraceae bacterium | reverse complement strand
AGACTGCTCATTTCCATAATACTGCCCTGCGCCAAGTACGCCATAATAATAATAATAGGTACAACAATTTCGTTAGCGGGAAAGCCTAAAATAAACGCCAGCAAAATCACGCCGTCCAAGCCCATCAGCTTTCCAAAGGGATCCAAAAAAGAAGCACAATGATTGAGTAAGCTAATATCTTCTACCTTAACGTTCGCCATAAGCCATATTAATATACCGGCAGGCGCGGCGACTGCCGCGGCGCGGCCAAGCACAAAGAGCGTGCGGTCAAAAATAGAACGCACAATCACCTTTCCCACCTGCGGTTTTCGGTACGGCGGTAGCTCGAGCGTAAAAAATGACGGCATTCCTTTTAGAATCGTATTGGAAAGCAGCTTGGTCGCCGCGAAGGTCATACCTACGCCAAGCAGAATCGTCAGCGTCAAAAGCAGCGAGGAAAGCAGCGACGATACAAAATTGCCGTCTGTGCCGATAAAAAACATCGTAAGCATCGCGATAAGTGTCGGAAATCTCCCATTGCAGGGCACAAAGCTGTTCGTTAAAATCGCCAGAAGCCGCTCACGGGGCGAGTCGATGATGCGGCAGCCAATCACACCCGCAGCGTTGCAGCCAAAGCCCATGCACATCGTTAGCGCCTGTTTGCCGCAGGCACAGCAACGCTTAAAGGGACAATCCAAATTATAGGCAACCCTTGGCAGATAGCCAATATCCTCAAGGAGTGAAAACAGCGGGAAAAAGATCGCCATGGGCGGCAGCATGACCGAAACCACCCACGCGAGTACGCGATATGCGCCCAGCACCAGCAAACCATGCAGCCATTGTGGCGCATTCCAATACGAAAAGAGCGCGCTCAAACGATCCTGCAGGGAAAAGAGTACCGATGAGAGCCATTGAGAAGGATAATTTGCGCCCGTGATCGTAAGGTAAAACACAAGGGCAAGCAAAAGCAGCATTACCGGGTAGCCTACCCATTTAATGGTCAAAATGCGGTCAAGCTTTCTATCAAACGCGTCATAATCAGTTTTTTCATAGCGAACGGCTTTGTGAGCGATGCGTTCCGCTTCATTAAGCAGCGCGGCGACCATGACATCCTTGCGGCGCTCCTGGTCAATCCCCTGCTCCTTCAGATAGCATTCCGCTTCATATCTTGCCCGTTGCAGTTCTTGATCGCTAAGCAGCCCGTCGTTGTTCAAAAATGCTTGAACCTGCAAGAGCAAGGACATTTCGTTTTCCAGTAGTCTAAGACTTAGCCATCGGCTGTTAAGCCTGTTTCCTGTTTTTTTACGCACGATGCCTTCAAGCAGCGTGAGCGCATGCTCTATCTTTTCGCCGTAATCCACACGATATCTGCCGGAAGCAGTCGCTTTTTCCATCATCGTATCCAGACTTGACAGCAAAGAAACCAGACTTTTCTTTCTTCTTGCGACCGTGCCGATGACCGGCACGCCAAGCGCCGCCGAAAGCGCGTCAAGATCGATCCGCATTTTTTTCCTTCTTGCCTCATCCATAAGGTTTACGCAGACGATCACATTTGATGAAATCTCCAGGGTCTGCAAAACAAGGTTCAAATTCCGTTCAAGGCAGGTGGCGTCGCACACCACAACGATCACGTCAGCTTCACCGAAAAGGATAAAGTTGCGCGCGATTTCCTCTTCCGCCGAATGCGCCATGAGAGAATAGGTTCCGGGAAGATCCATGACCGCATACCGATATTTTTCGCTTTTACAATATCCGCAGGCATTTCCGACCGTTTTGCCCGCCCAGTTCCCCGTATGCTGCTTCATGCCCGTAAGATTATTAAACACGGTGCTTTTGCCGACGTTTGGATTTCCCGCCAGCGCAACCATTCCATCATAGCTCTCTTCTTTTTTCCGTAACGCCTCCCGTTTTTGGACGCACAGTGCGGCAAGATTATTCGTCGTTTCCATCTTCCACATCCTTTCTGCAAGGCGCCATGCGTATTTTTTCGGCGTCCTCCCTGCGTATGGCGATCACCGCACCGCGGATCAGATATGCGGACGGATCTCCGCCCGGACTGCGACCGACACATTCAACCACCGTGTTTTTTGCCAAACCTATATCAAGCAGTCTGCGGCGCATCAATCCTTTGGCCAGTAATGCGAATACCCGCGCCCGATCCCCGGGACACATTCCATTCAGGCTTATCGTCTCACTCATTTTTTACCTCACAAATGCAAATAGAATACTACGGCAGGAAAAGATTCCTACTGCCATAGTATTCTATTGGCTGAAATTGTGTGGTTACTTGTTAAAGAAATCAAGCCCGCGCGCTTCTACCGCGACTTATAGATTCTTTGTGGAGCGGTTGACTGCGCGAAGGCGCGCCATGGCCTTCGATAACGCAATCTTGGTTCCGCCGTATTCAAGCAGGTTTTGCTTCTGTCTTACCATTTCCTCGGCGGCGCGCCTGTCTTCTTCCGCCCGCTTCTCGTCGATCTCCTCTGGATATTCGCAGGTCTGTACAAACACATAGACGGCGTTGTCGAGCACTTCCATAAACCCTTCCGCGTGTACGGCCTCGCGCCAAGCTCCGTTTTGCATATAGCGCAGCGTCCCGACCGTGAGCGGGGCGACCATAGGATCATGGTTGGCAAGAATGCCGATCTCGCCGTCCACACTGTTGATGACCAGGCGTTCCACGTCCGCGTCAAGGAACTGCCGCTCCGGCGTCATAATGCTTAGATGATACTGCGCCATTAGCTGATCTCCTTCGCCTTTTGCAGCACCTCATCTACATCGCCAACCATGAAAAACGCCGCTTCGGGTACGTTGTCCAAGTCGCCCGATAGGATTGCCTCAAAGCTGCGGATGGTGTCCTTGAGCGGCACAAAGCGCCCCGGTGCGCCGGTAAATACCTCTGCCACCTGAAACGGCTGCGAAAGGAAGCGTTCAATGCGGCGCGCGCGGTACACCGTCGCACGGTCTTCCGCAGAAAGCTCGTGCATGCCAAGAATCGCGATGATATCCTTCAGCTCGTTATAGCGCTGCAAGCATTCCTGCACCTTACGCGCGGTTTCGTAATGCACTCTGCCGACAATCGTCGGATCAAGGATTCTTGAAGAGGACGCAAGCGGGCTGACGGCAGGATAAATGCCCATCTCCGATACGGCACGTGAAAGCACCGTAGTCGCATCAAGATGCGAAAAGATGGTTGCCGGAGCCGGATCGGTCAAATCGTCCGCAGGTACATAAATCGCCTGCACGGACGTGATAGAGCCATCCGCCGTAGAGGTGATGCGCTCTTCCAGCTCGCCCAGCTCCGTTGCAAGCGTGGGCTGATAGCCCACCGCCGACGGCATACGCCCCAAGAGCGCCGATACCTCGTTGCCGGCCTGCACATAGCGGTAGATATTATCGATAAACAGCAGCACATCTCTGTTTTCCCGATCTCTGAAGTATTCCGCCATCGTAAGTCCGGTAAGCGCCACGCGCATACGCGATCCCGGCGGTTCGTTCATCTGTCCGAAGGCCAGCGCCGTCTTGTCGATCGCGCCGCTTTCCTGCATCTCGTGGATCAGGTCATTACCCTCGCGGCTCCGCTCACCCACGCCCGTAAACACGGAATAGCCGCCGTGGTTGAAGGCGATATTGTGGATCATCTCCATGATCAGCGTCGTCTTTCCGACGCCGGCGCCGCCAAACAGACCGATTTTTCCGCCCTTTGCATAAGGCTCAAGAAGATCGATCACCTTGATGCCGGTTTCCAAAATTTCCGTAACGGGCTTGACATTGCGAAATACAGGCGGATCGCGATGGATATCCCAGCTTTCCTTTGTTTGAATGGGGCCAAGCTCATCGACCGGCCGACCTAAAACATCCACAACACGGCCAAGCACTTCCGGGCCTACCGGAACGCTGATGCCGCTACCGGTACTCTCGGCGATCTCGCCGCAGCACATGCCGTCTGTCGCGTCAAGGGCGATGCAGCGTACCACATTGCTTCCGATATGCGACGCAACCTCCATATGCTGTCCGCTTTGCGTACAGAGAAGCTCACGGATCTTAGGCAAAGCGCCATCAAATTTTACATCGAGCACCGGGCCGCTGATCTTTACGATCACGCCGTTTCCACTCGTTTCTTTTTCCATTTTTCTTCCTCCCTCGCTGTGGAGTCGTTTTCTCGTTTCTTCACGAATCGTCCTTTAGCTGTCCTTGAGAGCTTCGGCCGCGCCGGATATTTCAGCTATTTCCTGCGTGATGGAGCTTTGCCGCGCCAAATTATAGCGCAGACGCAGCTTTTGTAGCATCTCATCCGCATTTCGCGTAGCGCTCTGCATCGCGTTCATTCTCGCGTACTGCTCGCAAGCATATGCCTGCCCCAGCGCGCCAAAGAGAACCGCGATCACATACTGCGGAACCAAATGCGAAAACAACTCCTGCGCCGAAGGCACATAGCGAATATCTTTAGCATGTTCGCTGGCTTCCGGAATGTCATAATCGCTTTCCATGACGGGCAAAAGTCGGCGCATAATCGCTTTATTTTTGCTTTCCCCGTAAAATGAAGTATAGATGACGAAAACCTCATCGGTTTTTGCCTGATCGTACAGATTGAATACATCGTAGGCGAGCGAGCGAGCGTTATGCAGCGACGGATCCTGCGACATGCCCAGAATCTCCCGATCCGGAATGATCTTATGGGCGCGCAGGTATTCGTGCGCTACAATACCCACGGAGAGCACGGAGCAGTCCTCTCCCGCTTGCTTTATATTCTTTAAGGCAAGCTCCAATACGCTCGCGTTATAGCTTCCGCACAAGCCCTTGTCCGCCGCAATTACGATAAAGGTTTTTCTCCGGCTCCCCCTATCCGTCAAATACGGATGGCTTACGTCTGCAGGCGAAGCAAGAATATCCCGCATGGTAGAAAGCACGCGCTGAAAATAGCGGTGGTTGTAGTCAATATGATCCATCGTCCGCTTGAGCCGCGCCGTGGAGACAAGCTGCATGGCTTTGGTGATCTTGCGCGTTTCCTCAATGGCGTTTATATGCTCGCGAATCTCATTGGTGCTCTGCATGCTCCGTGTCCTCCTGCGCCGTCTTGGGCTGCTTTGAATCACGATCGCGCACGATTTTCAAAAAATTATCCATAACGTCCGACATGTCTTCCTTATCGGCGTCCGTCATGTCCCCCGAGCGGTTTACCTGCGCCAAGGTTCTGCGGCAATATCTGCGCATATAGGTCAGCATTTCCTCTTTGCGTTCCTGCACGCGCCTAGTCGGAATATCCAAAAACGCCCCGCGCGAGAAGGCGAGCAGCAGCGCGACCTGCTCTGCAAGCGAGAGCAGCTCCTGCACGGGCTGCTTGGTAAGCTCAATTAGCCTTTCGCCGCGCGCAAGCAGTCCTTGCGTGCTTGCGTCCACGTCTGAACCAAACTGCGCGAATACCGCCATCTCCCTATACTGCGCAACCTCAAGGCGCATACTGCCCGATACTTTTTTCATCGCCTTTTGCTGCGCCGCGCGGCCAACGCGCGAAACGGATAAGCCGATATTCACAGCGGGACGTACACCCGCATTAAAAAGCTCGCTTTCAAGGTAGATTTGCCCGTCTGTAATGGAAATTACATTGGTCGGTATATAGGCGGAAATATCGTTTGCCATCGTTTCAACGATGGGAAGCGCCGTCAAAGAGCCGCCGCCCTTCGCATCACATAGGCGCGCCGCCCTTTCAAGCAGACGGCTGTGCAAATAAAATACGTCGCCCGGATAGGCTTCGCGTCCTGAAGGGCGTCTTAAAAGCAGCGACATCGCGCGATAGGCGACGGCGTGCTTGCTCAAATCATCATAAACCACAAGCGCATCCATGCCCGCGTACATAAATTCCTCCGCGATCGCGCAGGCGGCATAGGGCGCAAGATACTGCATAGCCGGTCCGTCGCTTGCCGTTGACGCGACGACGACGCTATGCTCCATCGCTCCATTTTGGGTAAGCATCTCAACGAGCTGGGCGATTGTAGACGCCTTTTGCCCAATTGCGCAATAAACGCAGGGAACATTCTTCCCCTTTTGATTGAGCATGGCGGAAAGCGCAATGGACGTTTTCCCCGTCTGTCTATCCCCGATAATCAGCTCACGCTGTCCGCGCCCGATCGGGATCATACTGTCTATCGTTAAAATTCCTGTTTCCAGCGGCGTATCGACAGGAGCGCGCTCCATGATGGAGGGCGCGGGGCATTCCGCCTGACGATATTTTGTGACGTTGAGCGCTTTGCCGTCCAAGGGACGACCAATCGGATCGACGACGCGGCCAAGCAAAGCTTCGCCCACGCCAATATCCGCGACATGTCCCGTACCGCGGACGATAGAACCCGCGCTTAAACCGGACAGGTCGGAAAGCAGCACAGCGCCGACGCCATCCTGCCTTAAATCCAAAGCCAAACCGTAAATATCATGCTCAAACTCAAGAATTTCTCCGTAACGGGTATGCGGGAGACCTGATATCTGCACAATGCCGTCCGCACAGCTAAGCACGATACCATACTCAAATATTTTGGGCTCAAAGGCATATTGAGCGATCCGGTTTTTCAGAAACGGACCCACGCCGCTTTTGTCAAATACGATGCAGTCTGACATTTCCGTCCTTCCCCCGTTCGCTTCTTAGCGTATCGAGCTGCGTCTTGAAGCTGAAATCATAGATCGTCCCTCCGGCAAAAGCCATAAAGCCACCGATAAGCGAGGGATCGAGCTCTACGCGGCAGCGAAGAGGCACATTGAGGATCTCCTCAAATCGCGCCTTAATGCTGGCGATCGTCTTTTGATCAAAGGACTGCGCCGTCCGAATAATAATGTTGCGCATACTCAGACGCCCTCCTTTTTCAAAAATTCCTCCACGACAGCCTTGTTATCCTCAGGGCGCACCTCGCGCTTTAAGATCAGGCTCGCCATATCTACCGCAGCGTCAAGAAGCTGATCCTGCATCTCCATTTCCGCCTGACGGCTTTCGGCAGCCGCTTTTTCACGCGCATCGCTGAGGATCTGCTCTGCATCTCGCTTTGCGGCGGCTAAAATCGCATCGGCGGATTCCATAGCCGCATGCTCGCCTTCTTTTTTAATCTCTAAGGCTTCGTTTTCAGCCGCAGCGATCTTATCTTTATACTCCTTGCGCACTTCTTCGCTTGCCCGTTCGTTCGCCTCTGCCTCTTTCATCTGCTCCTGTATCTTTTTGCTGCGTTCAAGCATAAACGCGCGCACAGGCTTAAAGAGAATCGCTCTAAGCAGAATATAAAGCACAATAATGTTGATACAATGGATCAGTATATCTGATGGATAAAGCTCCACGCTGCCCCACCTTCCTTTCGATTGATTTAAGGCTGATCCATTATGAGAGCGTAAACATCATGATGAGCGCGCTAACAAAGCCGTAAATTGCCGTTGACTCCGTCAAGGCAAGTCCCAGCAGCAGGATCGAGGTGATCTTTCCGGAAGCCTCCGGCTGACGCGCGACCGCTTCAACGGCCTTGCCTGTCGCCAAGCCCATGGCTAAACCTGAAGCCACGCAGGAAAGCAGGCACATTGCCGCGCCGATTGCCACATACCCGATATTCATTGTTTAGTTCCTCCTATATTTTGTCTTCTATACTTATTCTTCAGTCAATTCTGCCGCCTCACGAATAAACGTGAGAGAGAGCGTAATGAAGATAAACACCTGAATCAAGGGATGAAAAACGTTAAAATACAAGCCCGCTACGCTCGGTATGGCAATGCCAAAGTTGCCAAGCGAGGAATAAAGCAAATCCATAACGATCATTCCGCCGAGCATATTGCCGAATAGACGGCAGGCAAGGGACACAGGAACCGCCACATCGCTCACAATACGCATCGGAAACACGACCGGCGTAGGCTCGGCAAGGCTTTTTATCCTGCCCTTGAGTCCTTTGCGCCGTATGCCGTAATAATTGATCAAAACAAAGGTAATAAGCGCCAAGGAAAAGGTCATGGTAATATCCGCCGTAGGCGCGCGAACGCCAAAGAGCTCGACCATCGCGGAGGCGATCATCAAGGCCGCCACGCTGAAGAAATACGCGTTCAAGTTATCGCCAAGCCCGCCGCCCGAGGTCGCCTCCGTATAGTCGGATATGCCGCCAACCATGATTTCAAGCACGTTTTGCGCTCCGGAGGGGATATCGCGAAGATGCGGGATTACCGTCAAGCGCAAAATCAACGCCACGATGAGCAGCGCAAGCATGGCGATCCATGTTACGAGCACCGTACTGCTGATAGACAAGCCGAATATGCTCACGCGCGGCGCAAAAAGCTCCACCGTAAACTCTCCCTTATCGCTCGCGCCAAAGATCAGCGATATACCTTCTGAAAGAAACACCCATATGCCTAAAATGATGAGCGCTGTCGCCATTTTTTTAGGTCTTGACTGTTTTTTTGTCGGCGTTTTTATCGCGGCAAGGCGTTTGCTTTCAGCCCTGCGCCAAAACAACGCAGAAATACTTGCAATCAATCCTGCGCCTAAGCCGATCCAATTTGTTACCATGCTTCTTACCTCTATTCCAATCCGGTTCTCTCTGCGGTTTTATCACCGCCGGAGTCATTCCTTTTGCGTTCCTTCCCGGTCTTCAGCGCGTAGACAATTGCGCCGCCGGTCAATATAGACGCCATGGCGATTCCCGTGCCAAGCAAATCCCCAGGCGCAAGCCATGCTGTAAGTCCCAGTCCGATCATCATACATAGGGGCTGGACAATCAGCATCCATACAGCTATATTTTTATGATTTGTAAGAGAACGGACAAAGCGTATGAGCAGCGTCAGCGCTGCTGCGCCAAAGACAAGACCGATTAAAATACCAAGCATTGTCTATCTCCATCCATGCTTACTAGTTGATTTACGCCAGACCGATTTTGGTACGGACAATAAGCGTTCTGGTTCCATATTATATGCTTGTTGAATAAAAATGCAAGGGCGTCTTGTAGATTTTAACGTTTTCTTTCACATTTTTGAATCATGGTTTTTCTTTGTCACAACCCCTATTCATAATGAAGAAGTTATGCAAAATAAAGTCGTTTCACTCCCGCGCATTTTTCCTTTCCTTTATATATGTAAAACAGGTATTTTATTCCATCTTCCTAAATGGATATTTCTTTTTTGACCGTGCCGCGTGCGCAGTTGTCCCGCCTTTCCATTCACCTTTTGTCTGTGCTATAATGACAAAAACAAAACGGATTTCAAATCCGCGCAATGAGGTGAAATCATGAAGGTAAAGCAGCTCATTTTACTGGCGCTGTTATCCATTTTTACGTTAGCGGCCTTCGGGTGCGGAGCAAAGATAAACGATACCACCGTGGCTGACACACTGCGCCAGCAGTTTGCGGAGCAGGCCGCAAAAACTCCGCCCGCCGAGGACACGACGCTAGAAGAAGCGGCTGTGGCAAGCGCTAAAATCGACAATGAGCCGTTGCAGGTCGAAGATTCGCAGCTCTACCGCGAAGTACTTGACCGTTTTTATACGCTTATCACCACAGGCAGTCCGGATGATGACGATGCGCTTGAGGGTGAAGCAGGCGTGAGGGAAGTCGTCATGCTTGTAGGAAACGACGATGCGCTTGACGCTATCGGGTACTGCTTAAAGGACGTCAGCGGGGACGGCATACCCGAGCTGCTGATAGGCGACATTGCTGATGACGAGACACGCAGCGCCGGCGCTACGATTTATGCGGCATATACATGTGTAAACGAAAAGCCGTCTCTCTGCTTTGAGGGCTGGGCCAGAAGCCGCTACCGCTGGATGGGCGAAAACCGCTTTTTATACGAAGGCTCAGGCGGCGCAATGTACAGCATCTTCTCAAGCAACACGATCGCTTTAGATGGAACAAAGCTGGACTGCGTCGATTGTTACTTTACGTTTCCGAAAGACGAAAGCTTTGAAGAAATCGGCTTTTACCATAACAACACGGGCAATGCGGATTCCATCGATGGCTCTGAGGAGCTGGATATTTCCGATGAAGAGTTTTGGAAAATGGAGGAGGCCTTGGGGGCGCAAACCCAAAATCTTGATTTTGTCCCCTTCTCCCAATACAGCGGCGAGTAACGGCGCATATGCAAAAGAAGCCTCGGCAATTCCGAGGCTTCTTTTTATTCGCAGGCTTCTGCGAAGGTAGTGCTTATCAAAGCTGCTTTTATAAACGCAAATTTGATCCGCGCCACATTATGCTTTTAATCCTCCGTAAAAGAATACCTCCCGCGCGTTCGGGTTGCCTTTCCGTATTGGATCGCTCTTTGAGGGCAGCGCTGGATGCAGGCCATACATTGTAAGCAAGTCTTTTTCATCCATGTCGGCTTGCCATCAACTAATCGTATCGCGCCGCAAGGACAGTTGTGCTCACACAGTCCGCAGCCAATGCAGGTATCATCTACGATAAACGGCTTGGTACTCCGCGCAAAGACGTTGAAAAGCGGATTCACAATCCCTGATTTCACCCAAGCAGAGCTCCCCTTGTTCACCTCGTTTACGCACGCACGCGCGGCGATCTTTTCGACAATTTCGGGGATACGTTCCCGCGCCTTGAGTAGCTTTGCTTTTTCCAGTTCCGGTGAGTCTACATCACTCATGGGGATATAGTTGTTAGGCATACTGATGGACCAGGCCGCTTTCCACGGAAAATGTGCTCTCAGCTTCTGCATGGCTCGCCCCGCCTCATCTCCGCAGGTGCAGACCGCATACATATAGACCTCGGGTTTGATTTGCATACTTTTGATAAACTCATTGACAATCTTAGGCGCACCCCATGCATAGATAGGAAACACCAAGCCCAGCCGCTCCTCCTTGCCCGCGCAAAAGATGGCGCTGGGGCCGTCGTTTTTTGTAACCGACGTGATGCTTTTAGCCTCGTCGCCGGTAAGCATAGCTAGCTGTTCCGCCACCCATTTAGAATTTCCCGTACCTGAAAAATAAAAAATCACTTGCTTGCTTTCCTCCCTCTATCCACCATCCGGAGCATATATCTGCGCGCATAAGAGCGCGCTTTATGCCCGTATTGAGCGCGACGCGGCGCTTAATCCTTGCGCTGCTTTGCATTCGCAGACGAATACGCTAAGCGCCCTTCAACACAGCGCTTCTCACAGATTCTTAAAAAACGCGACCGCATTCCTGAGATCCTGCTCATTCGGATGCCCTTTTGCGATGCCTCCGATCAGCTTGAAGGGACCATAGGTATCATAGCCCTTGCAAAAAAACGTTCCGAGGCATACGCATTCCTTTTCATCCGTGATGCTCTTGATTGCGGCATTTTGGTTTTCTCTGGGATCGCCGGCGGTATGGATGAAGAATACCTTCTTGCCATTGGGCAGGTTTTGCCTTGCAAAATCGAGCAGAGTTTTGTGATATTTTGAAAAATAGACGCCGGAGGCAAAGCCGATGCAATCATACGCGTTCAGATCCGTTTGCGGCATATTGGCAACATCAACCAGCGTTACGTCCGCATTGTCGGCAATGGCGTCAAGCAGCTTCTTTGTATTGCCGTGATGGTTTGAAGAATAAATGATAGCCGTATTCATATTGTAAAGCTCTCCTTGCGTAAATATGGTTTATTATACCACAAATAAATACCATATCTGCGCTTTTATCTGATAGCCTTTGCGTATTGCGTCGGCGTTATGCCAAACTGTTCCTTAAACTGTCTTGAAAAGTGATGCACTGTGGAATATTTGAGCTTTTGAGCGATCTGCGTGAAATTCATTTTCCCCTCCCGTATAAGGGCTTTGCTTTCTTCCAGCTTTATCCGCCTAATGTATTCTCCCGGCGCGATTCGCAGCCTTTCATGGAAGATCGCCGTCAGATAGGATGCGCTTATGTTGATCTGCCTTGCCACATATGTCACCGAAAGCTTTTCGCTTACGTTTTTCGCGATATAGGTAAGCGCTCTGTTAATGATCTCATTCTCGTTATATTCAGAAACGGAGGTTTTAAGCTTTTGCGCCTCCCCATAGCCGCTTCTCCATGCGGTAATGATGAGCATTTTTAAAAGGCAAAGGATCATATCGCCGCTGTAAAGCTCGCCGTTGTCCCGTTCCTTCAGCATACGCTTGAGAAGCTGCGCGCCTTCGGGGGAGAGCTTAAAGCGTCTTTCAAACAAGGACTGTGAAAAAACACAGCTCATATCAAAAGTGATCGTGACAAAGCTTGGCGCTACGTCTACGTCCGCATACTGCACATGCCACTCCCCGGGCGCATAAATCATCATTTCGCCCTGAGTTAAAAGGGTATCGCTGCTGTTGACTACATTATGCACCGAGCCCTTGTCCACATAGATCAGCTCATAAAGATCATGTCTTTCCCCCTTGAAAAAGAAGCCCTTTTCCTTTTCCTGATAGAAAAACGTATAGATGCTTTTCATTTCAATTTCCGGGATGATCTGCTGCTTGAAGCACTCCCCATTAAGCAATTCGAGCGTCTCATAGCTGTCCTCGTTATCCATATACAGCTTTATCGAGCAGCTTTTCCCGTGTGGTATCAGCGCGAAACAGACATTCTGTTTTAAGCTGACCGGCTTATCAAGGTAAAAATAGCTTGTCCGCTCTTTATCCACAGCTACCGAAAGGACGCATATGCCCTCCTCCCGGTCAAGGTAAAGCTCCCGCTTGGCCCTATACATCCTCATTTGCTCGCAGCTTATCAGCAATAGCCGGGCAATACTCCTCGCTCAAGCATTGAGCCGCGTTCTTCCAAGCTGCCCTCAAGTACCTCTCCATATTCAAAAAAGGTCAGGCTATTAAGATTTTTGATCATGCAGCCCTCCTACGAAGTCCTATTGATCATACCACAGGATATAATCGCACGAAAAGCGGTTCCTTGTTTATAGCTCGGGCAGGCTTGCCGCCGCGACCGATTGACCGACACGGCGAGTCTTTTCATCCGGAAGAACTACCTCTATTTTTTCCGCGAGCGCCGGATATTCTTCTTTAAGCACCCTATTGCATTCACGAATCAAATATTGCCGCCTTCGCCCGAAAGCACCCTGCCCAGCACCATGATCGAGCGAATATCGTAAAAGGCGCAGTAGAGCGGCAGCGTATGTGCCAAATAGGTTCCGATCGACCGAAAGATACGCCTTGCGGGGCTTTGCTCAAATTTAAGCAGTTCCTGCACCCTACAGAGCTTTTCCGCCGGCGTCAGCGTCTCATCCAACGCAATGCCGGCAGCCGGGGCAAGCTTGATCACAGCGTCTTGTGAAAAGTATTTACAGCCCACCCCAATATCGCCAGACCATTCGTCCCGTGCGGCGTTCTGGTTGAGATCAACCGGAGCAAAGGCAAGCTCGTTAAAATAGCCGAGGATGTTGCATTTTTCATCCACATAGCCCACCGCTTCACTCGTCCCCATGGCTATGCCCATCACGGAGCCGTGCTCCATGCCCATCGCGCCGGATAGTGCTGTTACGTCGCCATCGTTGGCGACGCGCACAGGAACCCTTCCATCGCCAATCTGCTTTGCGGCGTCATCGAATATCGATTTTACAAAGCTTCGTTTTTCTCTGGGTACTTTTATAAAAAGTGAGGCTACCATGGGACTGTTACCGATCAATACGCCCGCTGAGGATATGCCGATCGCATCGACTCTGGGTAAATGCGCAGCGGCGCTCTTCAATGCTTTTACGATCTCATCAAGATGATATTGAGGATCGCTCTGTGGCTTGGGATTCCAAATGACCTCTTCTGAATAGACCGGCTCGCCATCGATGAGTGCGGAAACCTTTCTGTCGCTTCCTCCCGCGTCAAAGCCGATTCTGCACCCTGTGCAATGCCCGCCGATCGAAATTGAAGGCGTATTTGCCTTTGGACAGTCCTCAAAGGGAAGGCAGCATATCTCCAGTTCCTTTTCAAAAACGTCCTCCATAAAATGAAAGTCCATCTGCCTTGCTCCATCCGCCGCATAAACGCTTTTCAAGCGCTCTCCTATTTTTCCCGTGCCGCAAAGATAAATCCGAAAGCCGCCCGCGCTCCAAAGCAAAAACTTCACAAGGCGCTCTACATAGCAGTAATCCGCCTGCTCATGTTTTTCGTCTGCAATCAGCTTTGCCTTATGCACCACCATTCTCCCGTCTTCGCCCTCGACAGCTATCGCAAAGGTTTTTTTCGCTTGTTTTTCGTAGCCCTCCATCCATGCCCATAAGGGGATAAAATTCGGATCGAGCTCGGGCAGGTTCTTGATCGTATATTCAATTCCTAAATACTGCATAGCCGCATACCTCCATTGCTTTTTGTAACCTTTTTTCTCATTGTGCATCACGCTCTTGTCAGTTCTTCATCATCACGCATCTGCCGCCGATGTATACGCGCCTAAGCTCATAATCCTCGCCGCAGATCAAAAAGTCGGCCTTCATGCCTTCTCGGATCGCGCCGACCTCGTTTTGCACCTTTAGTACGCACGCAGGATTCCATGTGGCCATCCTTACGGCGTCCCCTTCGTCTATCCCAAAGGAGAGCGCAAGGCGCAAAATGGTAAAGAGATTGCTCGCGGAGCCGGCAATCGTGTTTGATCCATCCGCCAGTCTCGCGATCGTCCCATCTAGCTTGATTTTTTGCCCGCCCAGCATATGTTCGCCCTTCGGCATTCCGCAGCAGGGAAGCGCGTCGCTGATCAAGCATATCCGCCCTGCTCCAAACATCGTGAGCGCCGCTCGCACCGCGCTCGGATGTACATGCACGCCGTCGCAGATCAGCTCCGCGTTGACCGAGCTCGCCTCTGCCGCCGCGCCGATTACACCCGGTTCTCTATGAAGAAGCTCCGGCATGGCATTGAACAAATGGGTTACATGGCTCGCGCCCGCGCGAATTGCGGCGGCGGCTTCTTCATACGAAGCATTGGTGTGCGCAAGGGATACCGTGCATACCTTTGACGCCTGTTTGATAAAATCGAGCGCGCCCGGAAGCTCCGGCGCAATATCGACCAGCTTGATCAGTCCCTTTGCCGCGCTGTTTAAGCGGCTGAACATTGCCAAGTCCGGCGCGTGAAGGTAGAGCGGATTCTGCGCCCCTTTTTTTTCAGCGGAAAAGAAGGGGCCTTCCATATTGATCCCGCGAAGAACGGCGCTCATTTCGTCCCCCTCCTCAAAAAAGCGCACGGCGGTCTCATAAGCTTTCGTGAGCTGCTCCTCACAAAGCGTCATGGACGCGGGCGCAAATGAGGTGATCCCGTGCTGCGCCAAGTAGCGGGCGATTGTCCTGAGTCCCTCCATCTCTCCATCCGAAAAATCGCAGCCGGAATTGCCGTGATTATGAATGTCGATCAAGCCCGGTATGACCGTCGCGCCGCAAAGATCCTCGCATGCCTCGTTAGCACCTTGCAAAGCCATTGTAAATCGACCGTTTTCAACGGAAAAGCCACCCTTGTGAAAACAAAAATCCGTCCCATAAACCCGCGCGTTTTCAAATCTCATCTTTATTCCTCATGTTCCGCCGTTTCTATCCGCCTGTTTTCTTTCCCGCTTTATCACGCGCACACGCGTTTGTCTCGGTAGTGAAAATGGACAATTCGGCTTGCAGTCTTAGTGTGATTTTACTTTTAATTCACGCGTGTAACAAGCTGTTTTCCTTTATTACAGGTGTTTTCATACAAACAGCATTAAAAATGATAAAACTCTTTTCATCATTGGTTTTGCTAAATCCATGCTTTCCCTTCGTGTATCAATTCTAAGCAAGCCTGTAGCAAATCTAACGATTTCTCGCTCAATATCTACCTTTTGCAAACAGACGATGCTATAATAGCAGAAAACACGGCTTAAACCCTTCCACTGTTTTTGTAAAGCCATTTTTCCATTTTGAAAGGACACGACGCTATGAAACTTTATGAAACTCCCGATTATCAAGCTCTCAGCCGCCTCACCGGTCGTTTTATTGCTTCCTATGTCACGCTCAATCCCGCGTGTACACTCGGCTTAGCTACGGGCTCTACCCCCATTGGCGCCTACGCATACCTCGTTGAACAATATAAGAAGGGCGAGCTTGATTTTTCCAAGATACATACGGTAAATCTGGATGAGTACCGCGGCCTTAGCGACGATCATCCGCAAAGCTATCGGCGCTTTATGCAGGAGCAGCTTTTTGCACAGATCAATATCCCACGCGAAAACACCAATGTTCCCAACGGTGTGGCGGCAGACGCCGATGCCGAGTGCAGGCGTTACGATTCTCTGATCGCCGGTCTTGGCGGAATAGATTTGCAGCTCTTAGGCATAGGCAATGACGGTCATATCGGCTTCAACGAGCCAAGCACTCATTTCCCGCTTGGCACAAACATCGCCAAGCTCACAGATGAAACCATAGAGGCTAACTCCCGCTTTTTCTCAAGCAAGAGCGAAGTGCCTACGGGAGCTCTTACAATGGGCATCGGCGCGATCATGTCCGCCAAAAAAATTCTTATCGCGATTTCAGGCGCCAATAAGGCGGCGGCGCTTTGCGCAGCCTTCGCTGGTCCCATAACGCCCGCCATGCCCGCTTCGATTTTGCAATTGCATCCGGATCTCACCTTGATCGCCGATCATGCCGCGCTAGCTGAATTTAAGAAGACAGACGCATACCATGCGTACCGCTAAACGCTTGGCATAAATAATTTTGAGCTTATTTGGCGCCGTTTTCTTTTTGAACGGTGCTTAGAATTGATTGCATCCGCGCCCATTTTTCATCCATGTCCCGTACAAGCTTGAGCTGCGCGCGGGCGCGGTATAGATTTTGTTCCTTTTCGCGGATATGAAAGTAGCGATCTCCGCTAAGATAATCCGCAAGAAAGCGAATCCCGCATTCATAGGTCATCATTTTTGCGCCGTCGGGTAAAAGGGCAAGTTCGTTTTTTGTCAGCGATCTTCCGCTTGTTCCCACATAGGCGCGAAGATATGCTTCATAAAGCGCAAGATCAACGCCGACCTTATCAAGCTCTCGCTCATCCTCGGCAGCCGTGCTTGCGCCAAAGCGGATGGAGTCTCCGAAATCGTTAAGAACCAAACCGGGCATAACGGTGTCCAGATCGATTACGCAAAGACCCCGCCCGGTTTTTTTATCAAAAAGCACATTGTTGATCTTTGTATCGTTATGCGTCACCCTCAGCGGAAGCTCGCCGCTATGCTGAAGGTCTATGAGCGTATGCGCGTATTTCTCATAAGAAAGCGCCGCGTCAATTTCGCGCAGCGCATTTTTTACGCGACCCTCTGTGTCAGCGCGCACAGAGGTTTTCAGCGCTTCAAGTCTCACAGGCGTATTGTGAAAATCTTTGATCGTCTCATGCAGCGCCTCGGCTGGAAAATCCGAGAGTGCGTTGAAAAACCGTCCGAATGCCGCGGCGCTGCCGGAAAACTGTTCCTTTGTCTGTGCCGTATTCACGCACAGGCTATCCTTCACAAAAACGTATACGCGCCAGCATTCTTCTCCTATGCGCGCATAAGCTTCACCGTTTTTTGCGGGAATAAGCGTAAGTACCTCCCGCGGTTCAGGCATTTTTTTCGCAAGATGCCGCGTCACCCGGCTTATATTCTCCATAAGCGCGTCGGGATCTTTGAAAACTC
>CAZNJN010000024.1:0-17882 GCA_964573365.1 uncultured Oscillospiraceae bacterium | reverse complement strand
TCGCTCTGGAAGGCATCAAGACCCTCAGAACCAAGAAGAAAGCAGAGGCGTAAGTCAAATCTGGCTTACAGCGAAATCTGTAATCAAAAGGCCGCTCAACCGAGCGGTCTTTTTGCTTTGGCGAAGTAGCTTGATCAGATTGCCGTTATTTTCTGTTATTATAATAGCTTATGAAAGAAAGGACAGAAGCGAAGCGGGAAGCAAAAGCGTATAAGGCGCGGTAAACATGGCGAGACAGAGGCAAAGCATCCTTTTATCCTTCATGCCTAAATCGCTTTTCCGAAATGCCAGCCAAAGGTTAAGAACATACTTCAGCGCTGCCGAAACGATAATCGCTAAAAAGACGATCACTAAGGAATTCGTGCTTAAAAAAGGATTTCTTGCTATTGCGTCCATTGTAAGCGCCCATGTACTGCCCGCTGAGCCGGGAATGGAAAAAAGTCCAAAGAGAATACCTGCGCTGGCGAGATCGCCGATGAAACCAAAGAGCCAGGAAAGCCAGAGCTGTTTTTTCAGCAAGGGACGAAAGGCATCGGGCTTTCCGATCACAGAGAGGGAAAGATAGAGAGCCAACGCGAGAATCAGAAGATTTATCGGCAGCAAATATATCCATTTGATTGGCCTTAGCAACAGTAAAAACATAGGGAGAGCGCTGCTGTAGAGTATAACGTTTTTTTTCATTTTATATTCCTTTCGATGATTTTTATAACCGAAATACAGACGTATATTATCATAGCCCGTTTTTTATGTGAATTCAAGATGCGGCAAGCTCTGTGTACCAGTCCGGCAGAACGTAGTTTTCTTCAAGCGTATACGGGCGCGATTGATACTGCTCGGGAGTGAAAAGCAGACATCTTGCATCATGTGCCGTATCAAAAAAGGTAACGTCAACGTAGCGAGGCTCTCCGTCCAGCAGCACGCAGTTCCAAGCGTGTCCCGTGCCGTCATAATCGCCCATCATGACCCAGCAGGGAAGTAAAAAGCGATCGCAAAGCGCTTTGAAGGCTGCCGCATAGCTGGTGCATACGCTGCGTCCGTCACAAAGCGCTCCGTAAGCTGTGCGCAAGAAACGCATCTGAGGCGTAAGCGTCTCCTCAATAGAGGCGTCGCTCATTTCGTTATCGTAGCTTGCCCGCTCGGCAACCACTTGAGCAATGCGCAGATAAAGCTCATCCTGCGACTCGGGCAGATCCGTGCGGATCTGCTGTTCGATTTCGTGCAGAGCCTGCTTTAATTCCAAACGGTGCTCCTCGCGCTCCTGCTGCGTACCGCTATATTGAATGGAAAGCTCGGCGATATAGCTGCCGTCCTTATTCTCGTAATAATTGCTAGAACCGTTTAAGGCTTCTTCAACCATATCGGCGCTGTCGTTGATTTGAGCCGCCCACAGCAATAGCTGGAGCTGATCTCGACTCATGTCAGCAGTATATACGGTAATCAGCTCTTGACCTTCGGAAAGCTGTTTGATCATATAGTTTGCTGCTTCGTAGGCGTTTTCTATATGATAAATAGAGGAAGGAATCAAGGCGGTCTCCCGGTATTGCAGATTTAGTGTAGGCACGAGATAGTCCTCATAGCTTTGCAAACTAAGCTGATCCTCTTTGATCGAATAGACGAAGAGCGCTTGATCCACGCTGTTTACGACGCTTTGCAATGAGGCGATAAGCTCGTCTGTGGTGCATTCGCCGGCGGGAATGCAAACCGTATAGCTCGTCTGCCTTTGCGTAAGCATCGCGTTGAGGGTTTCACTCCAGTTAAGCTCGTCAAAGTGCTTGATCTGTGGATGCGGTAAGCCTTGAGAAGAATAAATGATTTTGAAATTGCTATAGATATAGCTGTCGTGATCGATGGTGTTCCATACGACTGAGTCAACGTTATAGGCACAGTCGAAGCGGGAGGACTGCGCTTTGCGTATAGCGTTTTCCACATCGGCAGCAAGTGTTTGCGAGGGGTAAAAATTTAAGATAAACTGAGAATCGCCATTGCGTGTATGCAGGCATAATTCCTCAATAAAGGCGCTTTCATTAAAATCGGAAACGTCGATATCCAGAGTAACGGGTTTTGAGCCGCCCATGAAGGAGCAGCCGGCGCCTATTATAAGAAGCAGAATGATTAGAAAATAGAAAGCGGAACGTCGTATTTTCAATGCGTATCCTTTCAGCCAAGCTCACGAGGCGTAGTATCAAAAGTTTTTTTGAACGCGCGCAGAAAAGCGGAATAGTCGTTGAAACCGCATTGCGAGCTGGCAAGCAGCACCGGCATACCGCCGCGGATCAGCTCGGCGGCATGGATTAGCCGCTTTTGCTGGATATAGCTATGCGCTGTGCAGCCGGCCATTTCCTTAAAGCGGTGCATAAGATAGGACTTGCTGATGAAAAACTTGGCACAAAGGGCGTCGAGAGAGAGATTTTCGTCAAGATGATCGTTGATATAAGCGATAATTTCGTCAAATTTCGGATCACACTTGTACGCATCCGTGTTTTCAATTGTCGCATCTTTGACGGCTATACGGTTGAGAAGGATCATAAACTGTAGAAAAAAGGTTCTCGAGAGCAAATCGTGAGCAAAATCCCTGCTGTTGCGTGCGTCCTCCGTTTCGCGTAAAAGCTGCATGATCTTATGGCGATCCTGAACCGCCGGACGGATCAGCGCAAATTCGCGAGAACGCGCAAGCGCAAAGCAGTGCAGCAGATCATCTCCGTCTGCGCTGTGAGATCGCAGGTAGTCGGTATTCATCCATAGAATAATTCGTTCATAGGGTTCGCAAGGATCGATGACGGGACGGTGAATTTGATTATGGCTTACCAGAAGAATATCCCAGGGCTTTAGAAAATAGGATTTGCCCTCCATAATATAATTGACGCAGCCGGAAAGAAACACCACGAGCTTATCAAATTCGTGATAATGATATTCAAATTCCAATTCGATTTGATCCCGAATATGGAATAGGCGAAAATCTTCATTCAGATACCCGCGCTTGGAACCATCCGGCTTCATAGAATCCTCCCAGTGAAACGTTGCTGTTTCCATCATAAGCTAAAACAGACCGCTCTGCAATGGATTTACCTTTGGTTCAGGTGGAAAAAGAATGTGAACTTTCATGAAGAACAGGTGAAACCGAAGTTTCCAATGCTGCGGATATAAGGTACGATAGTTGCCAGAATGAAAAATGTGGGGTATACTACCATCATGTATGTATATGCTTGAACTCAAAATTTACAAGGAGGATTCTGTGTATGACCGGAAAGATCTCGACGGAACTAGGCACGATCACTTACGCTGACGAGCTGATTGCAAAAGTCGCGGGTTTGGCCGCCGGAGAAAATTACGGAATTGCCGGTATGAACGCGAAAAAAGCCAGCGATGCGCTCTTGCAGCTAGTCGGAGGCGAAAGTCAAACGCGCGGCGTCCATGTGACATCGATCAATGATGGCGAAAGCGTGGATATAGACCTGTATGTTACTTTGGTTTACGGTGTTACACTTCCCACGGTTGCGCAAAACACGATCAGCAATGTGCGCTATCGCGTAACGGAGATGACCGGCATCAAGGTGAACAACGTAAATATCCATGTTGAAGGAATACGCGTCCCTGAAGAATAATGGACGCGCTTGGAGGATTAAAAGTTGGATAATTTAATGATCAACGGCGCAATGCTCCGCGATATGTTTCTTACGGGGGCAGCGTTGCTGGAAAAAAACAAGAGCGTTATTGACTCGCTCAATGTTTTTCCTGTGCCTGACGGCGACACAGGCACAAATATGTCCATGACCATGCAAGGCGCCGTGCGCGAAGTGAAGAACTGCCAGGGTGAAAGAGTGTGCGACATTGCGGATGCGGCGTCTTTGGGTTCGCTTAAAGGTGCGCGCGGCAACTCCGGCGTAATCCTTTCCCAGATTTTTCGAGGTTTTGCAAAATCGCTTGCAGGGCATGAGGAAATGGACGCGGGTATGCTTGCTGTAGCGCTCACCACCGGCACGGAGGCGGCGTATAAGGCCGTTATGAAGCCGAAGGAGGGTACGATGCTCACCGTCGCCCGCTGCATGGGCGAAAAAGCGAACGAGCTTTGGCAAGAAGGCGCAAACGTCTATAAGATGATCGACCTTGTGCTGGAAAAGGGAGAGGAAACGCTGAAGAAAACGCCGGATATGCTGCCGGTGCTCAAGGAAGCGGGCGTTGTGGATTCCGGCGGAAAGGGCTTTTTGACCATTTTCCGCGGCTTTAAGATGGCGCTTGACGGTGAAGAAGTAGACGATTATGCAGAGGAGACCGCGACGGCTGAAACAACAGACGACGAGGCGGATTTCGGGTTTGAAAACGCAGAGGATATTCAATTTGGTTATTGTACGGAATTTTTTATTATTCATTTAGATCCTTCCTTCTGCGAGACCGATCTCGATCATTACCGCGAAAAGCTGATGAAAATCGGCGATAGCGTAGTTGTGGCGCACGATGCGGATTTCATCAAGGTTCATGTACACAGCAATGCGCCCGGAAAAATTTTGCAGATGGCGCTGCGACTGGGCGAGCTGGAGCATCTTAAAATCGAGAACATGCGTGAGCAGAACCGTGCGATTCAAAGCGAACTGAAGAAAAAAGAAAAAGAAAACGCGATGATCGCGGTAAGCGTCGGCGACGGCATCGACGCCGTATTTAAAGATCTTGGCGTGGAGGTAACGATTCAGGGCGGGCAGACGATGAATCCCAGCATCGACACCATCCGCCGTGCGATCCGGAAGGCGAATGCGCGTAACGTATTTGTTCTGCCTAACAACAGCAACATTATTATGGCTGCGCAGCAGGCGGCCGAGCTTGCCGAGTGCAAGGTCGTCGTGCTTCCGACAAAGTCTGTGATGCAGGGTATTTCCGCGGCGATGGCCTTTATGCCCGAGGCGGAGATTGACGAAAATTTGAGCGCCATGAACGAGGCAAGTGAAAATGTGACCTCCGGCGCCGTTACCTTCGCAGTACGCGATACATCCGTAGAAGGCAAGCACATTTCCGAGGGCGATGTGATCGGGATGATGAACGGGAAGATCGTAGAGGTCAACGGCGACGTGGCGACTACCGCAGAAAAATTGCTCGTCCGTATGGCGCAAACCCATCCCGATGATCCAGTGATCACGATTTTCTATGGCGAGGATGTAGATGAAGCGGCGGCAGCCGAGCTGGGCGAAAAAATTGAGAAAGAGCTTCCCGATGCGGAGGTAACTGTGCAGTCAGGCGGACAGCCGCTGTATTACTACTATTTCTCTGTGGAGTAATGCTCGATTCTAAGCTTACAAGTATGAAAGGTATTGGCCCGCGCCGCGCAGAATTGTTCGGTAAGCTGGGCCTTACTTCTTTTTATGACCTGTTGGTTTTCTTCCCGCGCGCTTATAAGAACTATTCGGTTTGCGAGAGCGCGGCGAACTGCTCTCATTCGCAGGACGCAGCTCTGCACCTAGAGCTAGAAGGCGAGGCAAAGCTTGCGCGGCTGCGGCGTGGACTGGATATTTTGAGCGTCAGCGCCCATGATGAAAGCGGGAAAATACGTCTTGTATGGTACAATCAAGGCTACAGGAAGACGCAGATTGAAGAAAACGCCCAGATCTATGCCTGCGGCAGGATCGACCTAAGCAAAGGAAGAAAGATGATCAACCCTATGCTTTCTCAGTCGCTCCCGGGAATTTTGCCTGTTTATCCGCTTGTGCGTGGGCTCAATCAGCATATTCTGCGCGAAAGCGTAAAAAAAGCGATCGACGCCTGCCTAGATGAATTGAGCGAGCTTTTGCCAGAAGAAATCAGGCTGGAAAACGCCCTGCCGTCGTTGCGGGATGCGATCATGCAGATCCATTTTCCAGAGGATTTAGCGGAGCTGGAATCGGCAAAAAAACGCATGGCATTTGAAAATATGCTCCTTTTCCGTTTAATGATTGAACGCATCAAACAGCAGCGCATGAACAGCAAAGGAATTCCTTTTGCGCCGGCGGAGGAAGCAACTTTCTTAGAAAGCTTGCCATTTACCGCGACGAGAGCGCAAAAACGCTGTATTCACGAAATCGCTGAGGATATGGCCAAACTGCAGCCCATGAACAGACTGTTACAGGGCGATGTCGGCAGCGGAAAAACCGCGGTCGCGATATACGCTATGAAGAACGCCGTAAAAAACGGATATCAGGCGGTGCTGCTTGCGCCTACGGAATTGCTTGCGAGGCAGCATTTCAGGCTGTGCCAAAGCTATTTTGGCAATGAAGCGCTGCTTTTGCTGGGCGGTATGAAAAAAAGCGAAAAAGAAGAAGCTTATAAAAGAATCGCATCCGGCGAAGCGAAGGCAGTCGTCGGTACGCATACGCTTTTGCAGGAGGGAATCTCCTTTTCCAAGCTTGGACTAGTGGTTACGGATGAGCAGCACCGTTTCGGCGTAGAGCAAAGGGCCAAGCTAAAATCCCAAGGGACGCCGGACATGCTGATCATGTCCGCCACACCGATTCCAAGGACGCTTACGCTGCTGCTTTACGGCGACCTAGAGTTGTCCGTGCTTGATGAACTGCCTCCGGGCAGAAAGCCGATTTTAACACGAATGGTTCCCGAAGAAAAACGGGAGAAGATGTATGCGTTTATCGTAGAACAGATCAAAAAAGGAAGACAAGTCTATGCCGTCTGCCCTTTGATCGAAGACTCCGAGGATATGGAGAATGTGATTTGCGCGAAGGCGCTTTACAGTGAGCTTAAAGGCAAGCTTCCGGTGCGTGTTGGAATGGTGCATGGACAAATGAAAAATGCGGAAAAGCAGGAAGCCCTTGACAGCTTTTATTCGGGTAAAACCGATCTTCTTGTATCTACCACGGTGATCGAGGTGGGAATCGATGTACCCAACGCCAGCGTTATGGTCATTGAAAACGCGGAATGCTTTGGCTTAGCACAGCTACATCAGCTTCGCGGCAGAGTCGGACGCGGGGCGGAGGCTTCGTATTGCTTTTTAATGAGCGGCACGAAATCGGACGCGGCGCGTGAGAGACTTTTAGCGCTTACAAAAACGCAAAACGGGTTTGAACTAGCGCAAAAGGATTTGGAAATGCGCGGCCCGGGCGAGCTTCTTGGACAAAGACAGCATGGGCTGGACGAATGGTCGTCTTTATCGCTCGCGCCGGATATGGAGGTTCTCTATGCGGCGGATAAGACGGCGAAACAAATCCTGTCCGATGCGGCTCTTATGAAAAAATGCGAGGCGTTGATCGAAAAAGCGGACGCGGCATTGATAAAAAATCAAAAACGCATTGCGATGAATTGATATATCCTTATTTCTGAAAGCTATTTATTACCAATCATATTTTTTTTATAACGACACAAATTAAGCTCACATCCGAAAGAGAAAAGGAGGTGAGCAAAAGTGACGAGCAACAACAGTTCCTCTAACAGCAAAAAGTCCGAGCTGAATTCCTTGAAGACCGAGGTCGCGAATTCTCTCAACGTGAAGCTGAAGCAGGGCTACAATGGCGACATCACCGCCCGTGAAGCCGGTTCGATCGGTGGCGAGATGGTTAAGCGCATGATCGCTTACGCCGAGAACAGCATGAACAAGTAAGGACGCAAAAAGAGCTTGCTTGTATAGGGTATGCCATGATGTTTATACATCTAGGCTTGGACAATACGGTCAGAAAGGAGGATCGATCCATGGCGAACAAGAGCAACAAGGAAAAGCTGCAAAGCTTGAAAAGCGAGGTCGCGAATTCTCTCCATGTAAACCTCAAGCAGGGATACAACGGTGACATTACCGCCCGCGAGGCCGGTTCTGTCGGCGGCGAAATGGTAA
This sequence comes from uncultured Oscillospiraceae bacterium, assembly GCA_964573365.1. Taxonomy (GTDB): domain Bacteria; phylum Bacillota; class Clostridia; order Christensenellales; family CAG-138; genus JAQVRG01. Next base: position 10,087 of record CAZNJN010000024.1, on the reverse strand, counting down.
AGCGTATGATTGAGTATGCCGAGAACAACATGAACAGCGGCAGCATGATGAAATAAACGCGAAATACACAAGCGAAGAACCCCAATCAAAGGAAGGGAGGCGAAGGCCTCCCTTATTTTGTGTTTTGCCATACAGGGTAAATTCCCATAGAAGCAAGGGCAGCGTAGAGCTTTGGCACAGGCATACCGATAACATTGAAATAACAGCCGTCGATTTTATCCACCAGTACGGCGCCTATACCTTGTATGCCGTATGCGCCCGCCTTATCCATCGGCTCACCCGAGGCGATATAGGCGCAGATTTCTCCCTCGCTTAAAGCACGAAAATGAACGAGCGTCGTATCGAAAAAAACAGTTTCAGTCGTATCCGTCATGATACAAACACCGGTATAAACGGTGTGCGTCCTGCCTGAAAGCAGACGCAAAATACGCGCGGCGTCGGCTTTATCCTTAGGCTTTCCAATGATCTGCCCATCAAGATAAACAATCGTATCCGCACCGATCACACAGCAGCCGGGCGTGCTTGCCTTTACGGACGCAGCTTTTCTTTTGGAAAGCGCCATGACCAGCTCATGCGGAGGACAGGCTTCGATGCTCTCGTCCGCGTCGCTTGGGAGAACTTTGCAGGAAAGCCCGATTAAGTCCATAATTTCCCGGCGTCTTGGCGAGCCGGACGCCAATATCAAATCCATGGCACAAGACTAACACATACAGGAATGAAAAACAATGTATGTGGCAATAATTTCAAGTATCAACCTTGCTTGGAGGAAGTATGAATAAAAACAAAATGCTGGAGCTGGCTCACTATATTTTGCCCTATGCGGCAATCGATCTGGGAACGATCAATACTTTGATTGCGATCAAGGGGAGAGGAATCGTGCTTAACGAGCCCAGCGTCATCGCCGTGTCGATCAAAAACGAAAGAGAGGTTTTAGCCGTTGGAAGCGAGGCGCTCAAGCTGATCAACAGGGAACCGGGAAAGGTACGCGTGCTTTATCCGATGCGCGATGGCGTTGTTGCGGATAAAGCGACCTGTGAAACGATGCTGCGCATGTACCTGCAGCATGTTCTGGGAAAGGGAGCGATCGTGGGAATGCAGCTTATGCTTTGCCTTCCGCTTTGCGTGAGCATGGTGGAAAGAAAGGCGCTACAGGAGGCGGCGCGCGGGGCGGGCGTGCGCGAGGCTAAGGTGATGGAAGAACCGATGGCGGCGGCGCTTGGCGCGCATTTACCCATCTATGAACCGCTCGGCTCCATGATCGTTGATATTGGCGGCGGTACGACGGATATTGCGGTCATTTCGCTTGGCGGAATCGCGGCGTCCGCATCCGTAAAAACCGCCGGAATGCACATTGATAACGCAATTATGGATTATGTTGAAAAGGAACACGGACTTTTGATCGGGAACCGCTGCGCAGAGAGTATTAAAAAAGAGATAGGAACGCTATCACTGGATAACAGCTTAAAAATGGAGGTGCGTGGACGCGAAAAAGAAAACGGGTTGCCGCGGGCAATAACCTTGCAGGGCGGTGAGATTGCGCTTGCCATCATGCCGGTTATACGCGAAATCTTAAATGCGATACGGCAGGTGCTTGCAGAAACGCCGCCGGAGCTGGCAGGGGACATTATGGAGCAGGGAATCACGATTTGCGGCGGCGGCGCACAAATCAGGGGATTGCAGCGTATTGTCTTTGAGGAAACGGGGATCCCGGTCTATATGGCTGAAAAGCCCATGCAATGCGTGGCACTGGGAGCGCTTAGGGCAATGGGCATAGCCGAGCGACTTCTGCGGGAGAAACCGGATTACGGCAGTGTGGAAGTGGGATGAAAAACACATGAAATAAATGTGACGAAAACCGGCTATGCCTTGCATGAAGCCGGTTTTCACATTATAATAGCATAGACTTTATATGAGGTATAAACGGATTGAAGAATATCCTTCACAATAAGCCGCTGCTCATACTGATTATTGCGATCCTGCTTTTGGGTGCGCTTGCTTTAGCGAGCGCCGGAAGCCGGACTGTAAGCGTGATCGAAAGCGCGCTTGGCGCGGTGGTAAAACCGGTACAGAGCTTTGCGGCAAAAAGCTCTGATTCGATCTACCATTTTTTTCAAAAGGTATTTTCAACAACGGACGCCGATAAGGAAAACGAACAGTTGCGGGCTTACATTGCTCAGCTTGAAGAAAATCAGAGCGGTATGACAGAACTGCAAAACGAAAACGCGCGATTAAAAGACCTGCTGAATTATGTGCAGGATGATACGCAGAGCGAATACCTGACGGCGCGCGTGATCGCAAAAAACCAAAACGTATGGTTTGATGTGTTTACGATCAATGCCGGACGAAACGCAGGGATCAAGGAAGATATGCCCGTGCTGTGCGCGGACGGCTTGATCGGGCGCGTAACAGATGTGGCTGCTACCTACAGCAAGGTTACGTCGATTATCGATCCAAGCTCAAATATCAGCGTCATGGTGCAGCGCACGCGTGACAATGCCATGATACGCGGAACCTTCGACACAATGAACGAAGATCAAATGGAGCTATACTATTTGCCGGCGGGCGGAGATCTGGTACCCGGTGATACAATCGTCACAAACGGACTGGGCGGCGTTTTCCCAAAGGGAATTACGGTGGGAACCGTAACGGAGGTCGTGCGCACAACCGAAGATGACACAAGCAAAAATGCGGTGGTTCAATCCGCGGTGGACTTTCGCCATTTGGAGGAGGTCATCGTCGTGATTTCCACGCAGGATGAAGAGGCGCAATGAATATAAGAAGATGGTTTGTACCGCTGCTGTTCATACTAGGCGTTTATCTTGATTCTGTTGTTTTTTGCCGTTTCAACCTATATGGTATTCGTCCGGACGTACTGATGGTGCTGATTGTGTCCTACGCGATGCTCATGGGCAGACTGCCCGCTTGTATTTTAGGCTGTGCGCTCGGACTTTTTATGGACGCGATGTTTGGGAAAATGATAGGTCTTACTGCGATCTGCTATTTATTGGCGGCGTATGTGGCCAGCTTTTTTTACCAAAAATTTTACGCTGACAATCTGGTCATACCCGTCGTGATCTCCGGACTCGGCCAGCTTTTTGAAGAACATCTGATGGCTGGAGCCATGCTGCTGCGCGGCGGGAGCTTTGCCTATCTGAAAACACTGACCACCTATATCCTGCCCTGCGCCGTACTGACGGGTCTTTTGTGCATTCCGCTTCATTTACTGCTCAAACATGCCCTTGGGCAACAGGCTCGATTGTATGGCGCGGAAACGCACCGAGGTTAAGCATGAAACGATTTTCAAACAGTCGATATATTTTATTAACCCTTGTCATGCTCTTTATGATGGGCGCGCTGATCTATAAGCTTGGCGTACTTACACTCAACCAAGGCGAGCAGCTTTCGGGGGAAGCGGAGGAGCGAGCGCAAAGCTCCGTGATTTCAAAGGGAAAGCGGGGAAGAATCCTCGATCGAAACGGCGTCGTGCTAGCCTACAGCGAGGCCTGCTACAACGTCGAATTTTTGCGTGATCCGGACAAGCGTACCAGCAACGACTCCGCGCTTTATACCGAATCCCTGATCAGAGCCATACAGATCATTGAAGAAGGCGGAGGAACTACGATCAATACCTCCTATATCCGGCAGGATGAAGCAGGCGAGCTGTACTTCGACTTTGGCGTGACCAGCGAGAGCGCAATTAAAGCTAGGTATAAAAACTTCTGCAACGCAATGGGCTTTTCGATCAATGATGATCTTAGCAAACCACAGGCCGAGTGGGATTTGAGCAAATGGCCTACGGCGGAATTTTGCTACAATTATCTGCGTAAAAGCTGGAGCATTCCGCAGGAAATGAGCTTTGGTGACGCGGTAAAGATTATCTCCGTGCGTCAAGAGGTCAACTTGAATAACTATCGAGCCTATGAGCCGATCACGATCGCTTATGATGTAAGCATGGAAGTGGTGGCAAAGCTAAGTTTGCACAGCGACGAACTCCCGGGTATACAGACCGCGCAAAGCACCACCCGTATTTATCCCTACGGCGAATCGGCGGCGCATATCGTCGGCTATCTAAGCGCGAACGCAAATACCGCTGTGAAGGCTTCCTACCTTGAAACACTGGGCTATTCCGAGCGTGATTACAAAGCCGCGATTGCGTATGAAGCGGATGGCGTCACGCCGCAGAAGGATCCTGAAACGGGGGAGCTTTTGTATAACATGCTTAAACTGGGCTACGCCTATTCCGATCAAATCGGCGTTTCGGGCATCGAATCTACGATGGAGGCTTATCTGAACGGAGCGACGAACGCGCATCAAGGCGTCACCGTCGTTGAAGTAAACAAAAACGGCAGCATCATAAGAGAAATTTCCAAAACGTCGCCAACGGACGGCAACGACGTCATGCTTACCCTTGATATTGAGATGCAGAAAACGACGGAGCAGGCGCTTGCCGACATCATAGAGAGTCTGGCGCAGGCGGAAAATACGCAGATCGAAAACGATGCGCTCAAACCCGAAAACGAACAGGAATATACACAGTATTCCAATATCCAGACCGCAAAAGCGGGAACGATCGTGGTTATGAATCCCAAGGACGGCACGGTGCTGGCTATGGCGTCAAGCCCTTCCTACGATCCGAACTGGTTTGTCAAGGGACTTACAACGGAGCAGGCGGATTATCTCTTTGGCGAGGAGGCGAAGGCTTCAACGCCTATGCGAAATAAAGCAGTTTCCAGCAAGCTTGCCCCTGGATCGATTTTCAAAATGGTTACAGGCATCGCAGGAATCAGCGAGGGCGCGATCGGCTTAACGGAAACGGTGGATGATAAAGGCCCTTATTATGCGCATAATGAGGATGGCACAGAAATCAAAACGGGCGCGCCGCGCTGCTGGACAAGTCATCCCGCGCAGCATCATTCACAGGATATTACCCAAGCGCTGAAAAACTCCTGCAACTACTATTTCTTTACCGTAGCGGAGCGGCTCGGTATCGAAAAGCTGAACACATGGTCGGGCTATTTCGGACTTACAAACCCTACCAATATTGAGCTTACTGGCGAAAGCACCGGTATCGTCGGCGGACAGGACGTCCTTTTCGATTGCGATCTGAACAAAACAGACGGCACGCTTAGTATTACAGGACAAAAGACGAGTCTTCCCACACTGATTTACAACAAGCTTTGCGTGCGCTTGCGCGAATATGTTGCGGGTCGTGCGATGGAGATCGATGAAAGCGCAATTGAACGCTGCGCCATGAAGCTTATGCGGCTGCAGGATGGCTCACTCAGCGGTAAAGGTCCGCAGGTACGAAGCATCATAAGTGAAGAATTGGGCATACCTGAGGGCGTTACGGCGACACAGAGCTGGGTTAACGAGATCATGTCCTATCTGAACGAAATCCAATGGAAGGTAACGCTTACCATTCGCTCCGGCATGGGACAGGGCGTTACGCTCGTTACGCCGATTGAGATCGCCCGCTATGTATCAGCCATCGCCAATGAAGGTACTGTGTATGACGCCCGTATGGTAGACAAGATACAGACAGATGAAGGCGAACTGGTCAAACAGATGGAAACGAACGTATTTAACCAGCTTGATGTGGCTCCCGAGGTATGGGCGGCCGTCAAGGAGGGGATGAAAGAGGTCGTTTCGCCCGAAGATACAGGTACGGCTAAGGGCGCGTTCAGCGAAAAGTTTATGAATACCTACCAGAGCCGCATTGCGGGCAAGACGGGATCGGCGCAGGTCAGCAACGACCGTCCCGATATCGAAAACACCGGCTGGTTTGTTTGCTACGGCCCTAGAGAGGATCCCGAGATCGTCGTCGTTGTTTGTATTCCAAACGGCTGGTCGGGCTCGAAAACCGTGCCTGCCGCCGAAGATATTTTAACGTATTATTTCGATAAGCAGGAGAGTGCGGCGCCCGAGAATTTGGCGGCTCCCAATGAGATCGCGCCTTGAGAAAGGGGCTTGGGTGCTTTCATTCTTTTACATATAGGGGTATAATAACAACGGGTGCGGCTTTTGCCGTATTGAAGAATGGATGGAGGTTTTTAGCGTGGAAAATATAGACAGAGTATGCTTTTCCATTGGCAATATTCATATCTACTGGTATGGCGTACTGATGGCTTCGGGTATTGTGATCGCGATTCTGTTGGCGAATCTTGAGAGTAAACGAAAAAAGCTCTATAAGGACGCTATTATAGATTTGTGCCTTTGGATCATCCCCTTGGGCGTGGTGGGCGCCCGTTTATACTATGTGATTTTTGAGTGGAAAAACTACGTTTCAAACCCGATCAGTGCGCTCTACATCTGGGAGGGCGGTTTAGCGATGTATGGCAGCATTATCGGCGGAATGATCGGGCTTTTGATCTTTTCCAGACGCAAAAAGCTACGCGCGCTCACACTGCTCGACTGTGTAGCTCCCGGCTTGGTGCTGGCGCAGGCGATTGGCCGCTGGGGAAACTTCTTCAATCAGGAGGCTTTTGGTCTACCGGTCACGCCGGAAATGATGAGCCAGAATCCTATCCTGCAATATTTTCCGGCAGTTGTAAAAATCGAAGGCGTTCACAGCTTTAACGGCGTGCTTTGCACCAATCCGATTCATTTGGCGACCTTTTTTTATGAATCGCTCTGGTGTCTGCTGGTATTTGTCGTCATCTGGTCTTGCCGCAAAAAATTTAAGCATGATGGGGACGCATTTCTTACATATGCGATGCTCTATTCCTTTGAGAGAATGTTTGTTGAGGGCTTGCGCGGCGACAGCCTTTATTTGATAAAGCCCGATACATTTGCATGGCTATCCGGCGGGATACGAGTTTCACAGGCTTTAAGCCTTATTCTCTTTATCGGAATTGGCGCGTTTTTTATCGTTCGGACAGTAAAGGAAAAAAAGCTGGGCGGCGATGTGCTGATCTGGCCCGCCCACTTAGTGGAGAGCGCGGATGACGACGCGCTTCAAGCTGAGAGCGAAGCGCAGACAGACGCGGAAGCTATCGCGCAGGACACGGCGGAGGTTGAAACGGTAGAAACCGAAGCCGAGCGCGACGCGCAGAAGGATACAAGCAAGGACGAGAGTACGGAGGGAGAATAAATGCGAAACCTTACGATGATGACCGACTTGTACCAGTTAACGATGATGTATGGCTATTATAAAAGCAAGATGACGAAAAACATAGCGGTTTTCGATTTGTTTTTTCGCAGGCTCAGACCCAACAGCGCCTTTTGCATCATGGCGGGGACGCAGTCGGTTATCGACTATATCAACAATCTGAAATTCAGTGAGGATGATATTGCGTATCTGCGATCCTTGAAGCTATTTGACGAAGGCTTTCTGTCCGAACTTTCCAAGCTCCGCTTTACGGGAGAATTGTACGCCATGCCGGAAGGAACAGTGGTATTCCCCTACGAACCGATCGTGCGCGTTAAGGCGCCAATCATGGAAGCCCAGCTTGTTGAAACTACGCTGTTGAATTTGGTCAACTCGCAAACCTTAATCGCCTCAAAGGCGGAGCGCGTCGTTCATGCGGCGGAAAATGATACGGTTATGGAGTTCGGACTTCGCAGAGCGCAGGGCCCCGATGCGGGGACGCTGGGCGCGCGGGCGGCCGTGATCGCGGGCTGCGCGGGAACCAGCAACGTGCTTACGGGCAAGCTATATGATGTAAAGGTGATGGGTACGCACGCGCATAGCTGGGTGCAGAGCTTTCCAACGGAGCTGGACGCTTTTCGTGCGTATGCCGAAACCTTCCCGGACGCATGTATGCTTTTGGTGGATACCTACGATACGCTCGGCAGCGGTGTGCCAAACGCGATCAAGGTCTTTGACGAGCTGCGCGCCAAAGGACACGAGCCGATGGGTATTCGTTTAGACAGCGGAGATTTGGCGTACCTTTCCAAAAAGGCGCGCGTGATGCTGGATGAGGCGGGTTATCCCAATGTCGGCATCTGCGCTTCAAGCGATCTGGATGAATTTGTCATACGGGATCTTAAAATGCAGGGAGCGAAGATTGATTCTTGGGGCGTAGGCACGAAGCTGATTACCTCAGAGGACTATCCGTCCTTAGGCGGAGTATATAAGATGTCCGCCGAAATTGTAAACGGAGAGGTCGTCCCAAAGATCAAGCTGAGCGAAAACGTTGAAAAGCTTACAAATCCGGGATATAAGAAGGTGTTTCGACTCTACCGGAAAAACGGAATGGCAATTGCCGATCTGATCGCCCTAAACGAAGAAACACTTGACACGACAAAACCGCTGCGCCTTTATCATCCTGAACATACCTATAAAAATATGCTGATTGAGGAGTTCACGGTGAGAGAGCTGCTCCAGCCCATTTTTATTGACGGACAGCAGGTTTATACCTCGCCAAGCGTGATGCAGATGCAGGCGTACTGCAAGGAAGAGCTTGCCACGCTTTACGAAGAAACAAAGCGTACCTTGAATCCGAATATTTATAAGGTGGATATTTCGGATAAACTGTACGATTTGAAGCAATCCCTGATTCATAAAAACCGCAAGGTATGAAAAAGTATGCTTTTTGCGCGGCTTTGCTTTTGAGTGTGTGCCTGCTTTTGCCAGCTTGCATCAACACAAGGCCTGTTTTAATGCCGGCGTATACGCTGCCGCCCGAGATAACGCCTACGCCCATTCCCACGCCTACGCCTACGCCTGTACCGACGCCAAGCCCAACCCCGCTGATCGACATAACAGGCGTCGATATCGAAGGTTTAGATCATTTTCAGCGCTATTTATCCTTCCGCAACATTCAGGTTTATGAGCAGTGCGAGGACACTTTTGTGGACGCGGTTATGGTAAACACCTATCCGCAGACAATCATGTGCGCCGTTACGATCAGCTTTTATGAGGAGGAAGGCGGGGAAACGATCGCTGAAGGGCAAATGCAGACGCGCGACGGTGAGTATGTGCTGCTTCTTGCGCCGGGAGAAACGACCGTATACGCGCAAATTGACACGGATATGCGCCTAACGGCGATGCCATTTAAGCTAAGCTATGACGCGGCGCTCGGGGTACTGCCGGTATAGCCAAGCGACGCCATAAGCTGCGCGTATTGATCTGTAACATATAATTGAGCATATTTGATATTTGCCGCGAAAGCCGCCGCACTCTGCGCGTTGGCATTTGCGGCATTTTCGATGGCGGAAAGACAGTCCTTATAGCAGGACAAAAGATCGGTAAGCGCGTTTTTGTCGCCTTCATAATTCGATAAAAAGGAAATGTCGCTTTTCAGCGTTTCCCCGATCTGCCGCAGCTTTTCTACACCGCTTTGCCAATCTACAGTGCTTGCATCGTATTGGGAGGACAGATTACAAAGGGCGCTTTGTGCGTTTGCAATCGAGGAGAAACCCGCTACAATGGAAGATTGCTGTTCCTCAAGTGCGTTGACGCGATAGGTGGCTTCGTTGGTTGCAAACGTATATACGGTGCAGTCAACGCCCTGCCCAATATACTGTGCCTTTGCACTTGCCGCCTGTGCCTGATCGGAAAATCCGGCGGAAAAGACCCTGTATCGATCTCCATCCTGCATGATATAGCCGCCCGCGCCGCTCCCTTGCAGGGTGAGCGACTGTGCCTGCGCGTTTGCAGCAGATGAGTATACGCCCATTTGCAGCGCGTAGCAGGTAAGGGAGGGGAGCGTCACTTCCATCTCTACAGCTTGACTGGTATCGTTAAGGCTCACTTGCATGTCCGCGCCTGCATCAGTGTCCTTTGCTTCGCTTTCCACCGGTGCGTTTTCTTTTATGGACTTAAAATCGTCGATCATTGAAAATACGGGTACTACGACATTTTTTGCGATCCAAGTCCCTGCCGTAGAAGCGGAAACAAGATATACGATTGCCGCAATCATGAGCAGCGCAAGAATTGCCCGTCCAAGCTCGCCGCCGCCGCGATTGTGCCTGCCGCGGCTGACGCGCCGTTTACGTCTGCTACGCGCATACTCCATAAATCATGATCCTCCTTTGTAGGCTTAAACATGCTATATACTATGTGGATTCAAGCAAAAAAAGAAGGCGCTCTCCAAGGGAGAACGCCAAATATTGATGCGAGCAAACCGTAAGCCGAGTTCTGTCG
>CAZNJN010000023.1:0-18328 GCA_964573365.1 uncultured Oscillospiraceae bacterium | reverse complement strand
ACGAATGCGGGTATTGCTTTCCATGTCTTTATTTACTCCTTTGTTTCTTGAGCTGTGTTATCATCATGCTGCGCGCGGGTATCGGCTTCGCCTTCCTGCGCGGGCGGAAGAAGGATCACCGGTTCGTCATGCGCGGCAGAGGCGGTTTCGTCCGCCGTGTTTTTCGCCCCTGCGTCGGGGGAAACACCCTGCGCGCTCTCAGCCTTTGGCTCCCGCGCGAGCGCGTCCTGATACAAAACGGTATCGAACGCGATCTTAAAGGGAATAAAGTAGAGCCGCACGAGCAGCAGCAGAAGCATACCGCAAATCAAAATAGGGAGACGAAAACTCTCGTTAAATATGGCGATGCAGAGCAGAATAACGCCGGGCAGCGACCATAGACAAACGTATAGGTTACGAAGAAGCAGCGAGCCAAATATGCGCCAGAAGTTTTTCCATACCAGCGTGACGCTGCGTCCCAAGGCTGAAAAATCCTTGCTCTCCTCGTTGATGGCGACGGGATAGCTCAACAGCAGCAGCGACTCCACGGCTAGATTGACAAACAGCGTGGCCAGCAGGACGCCCATGCCCAGCATTCCGCCGCCAAGCACGGAAAAGACTGCTGCGAACAGAGCGATCGCGCCCAAAAACAGGCGCAGCACCTGCAAAAAGAGTGAGCAGATCATCTTCGCCCCAATTTTGCCCAACATCTGTGCAAGATATGTAGTGTAGTAACGATTCAAGCAAGGGCCGCTCCGCTTGCAGATATCTGACAGACTGCCCGACATGCCGAAGATTCGTCCGCCCATTTCATTGTACATAGCGCCGATATAACGGGGCTTGAGAAAGAAAAGGTAGAAGGCTACCGCAAGAAAGCCGAGTCCGACGGACGCGGCGGCATTGAACACAAAGGCTGTGCCGCTCGCGGCGGAAAAAAGCTTAGGCATTTGAAAGGACCAGGAAAACGAATGGGGAAGCTGTGAAAAAAACAAATGCAGGGCGTTTTTCAGGTTATCCCAAAGGGCGCTTAGATCATGCCCCCAAAGACCGATCGCAACGGGGGAGAAAACGAGCGCGCTTAGAAGGATGAGCGCCAACGCGTAGAGAAGCGTATAGGAAAAAGCGCTCCAAAACCCGTGGCGGTAAATGTGACGCGTCAAACCGAAACGTCCGCGCATACGCAGCGGATAGACGGGTATCGCTTGAAACTGTTTCATGGAATCATCTCCGTTTGTAAATAAAATAGGCGAAGCGGATCATGCCCGCAGCACATCCTTGATCTTATCGGGTAATACCGGGCTTGTATAGTGAAGAACCGCATGGACGGCTTCTTCGGGATCGGAAGCGGAAAAATAAAGCGACGCGAAGGCGGGATCGGTAAAATCCTCCTGTATGCAGCGCATAAACTGCGATAGGAGAAAATCAAAAAACCCATCCTGATTGAGCAGCACGATGGGAGCGTCAAGGTAGCCGAGCTGCTTGAGCGTGATGACCTCCATGATTTCCTCCAAGGTTCCAAAGCCGCCAGGCAGCGCTAAAAACCCATCGGACATATTCTCCATTGTGGCTTTGCGGCTATGCATGGTGGGTGTGATGATAAGCTCGTCGCATTCGGGGTACGCGACGCCGGGGCGGTTGAGCTTTTCGGGAATTACGCCAACGATGCGCCCGCCCTTTTCATGGATGCCGCGCGCGGCTGCACCCATAAGACCAACATTGCCGCCGCCGAAAACCATTTCGACGCCGGCCTCGCCCAAGAGCACGCCAACCCGATGCGCGGCGGAAAAGTATTTCTCCTCGATGCGGTTTCGGGATGCGCCAAAGATGCAGACTCTTTGCATAGACTCCTCCGTATATTTTGTCAATCAATTATATAACAGGAAAAAAAAACAGGCAAGGCGAGCATTCTCATAATATGGACATGCTCGTGTCTAAATTGCAAAAACAAAGTGGAATTATGCGATTCGCGCAACGATTACCGTCATATCGTCAGCGCCGCTTTTTTCTCGTGCGGCCAGCAAAAGGGACTGCGCCGCGTCATCTGCCGTGTTGGCTGCGCCGACCTGCTCGAGTAATGTGCGTGAGAGCTCGGCGCCAAGCGCGTCAAAAGCGCCGTCCGTCATCAAAATGACGGCGTCGCCCTTTTTTAACGGCGCGATATGCAAAGCGGGACGCGCTTCCTTTACGATACCCGCCGGCAAAGCTTCGGCATAGAGCGTATGAAGCTTGCCGCCACGAAGAATATAGCTCGGCGGCGCGCCGTATTTCACAAATTGGGCTTGTCCGCTTGTGCGATCAAACAGCAGAGCGTCCATCGTGGCAAACATATCGCCGCTGGTGCGCTGCATCAGCAGGCGGTTGACGCACTCTAAAGCTTCGCAGAGCGCAAAGCCTATGCTGAGCAGATCGCCAAGGAGCGCCACGGCAGCAGCGCTTTCCTGATGCGCTTCATCTCCGCTGCCCATACCATCGCTCAAAAGCAGCACGACCTGCTCGCGGATGCGACGCATACCCATGGAATCACCCGTCATTTTACTGCCGGCTTTAGCGAGCGCCGCCGCGCCGATGGTAATATCATAGTGCGTTTTAGCTGTCGCGTTTTCCTGTGCAAGAGAACGGAGCGCGCCTGAAACGGCAAGGATCTGCCGCTGTGCAAAGCCGTCCTCACTTTTGAAAAGGGGGGCGGCCTCCCTCAGCACCTCAGAGGTGTCACAGAGTCGCCTTTGCAAGAGCAACAGCTCATTTTCGGATTGTATGCGGGTATGCTCGCTTCTTTCGCCAGGCAAGCGCAGAAGAATGCGCCTTGGAATGAGCAGGTAAAGAAACAGCGCCAAGCTAACGCTGCGCATATCGAGAATCGGTGTAACGAGCATATATAAAAGAAAAGCGGTGCAAAAAAAGCCACCCGCCGTGCCCCATTTACCAAAGCGCCGCAAAGCGGCTCCGCTAAGCGCGCAAAGCGATAAGCTGCCCGCAAGCGCCGCCTCCAGACTGCCAAACACGCAGCCGGCGCTCAAGATTACAGCGACGGCGGCGGTCTCGATACCCCTTGCGCTCCCAGTGATTAAAAGGGCGAGGCAGGCGACGGCGACGCCGAAATTGACGCCTCCAAGTGAATAGGCGCAGAGAGAATAGGCTAAAAAAGCAGCGGAACCCGCGAGACACAAAAGGTCGCTTCCGGCGGGTACGCGAAGCGTCGCCATATGCTTGACTGCTCGCAGCCCGCCCGTCATACATAACGCGGCGCACAAGGATAGAGATAAATTGGAAAGGCCGCTCATGAGCAACTCAAAGCTGCCAATATAAAAGATAGGGATTGTGAAGCACCAGCTTGCGCAGAGGAAAAGCAGTTTGGCGGTGGGCTTGGGCTTTTTCTCAAGTAGCTTGACGCTGCAATAGCAAATTCCCAGAAACAAAAGCGCAAGGGACTGGGAATAACTGCCGCAGAGCAGCGAGGCGAGCAGCGCGCCAAAAAGCGCGCCCGCCGGATAGCCCGCAAGCCAAAACGCGACAGCGCCGCCCGTACCAAAGGGCGCTATTTGCCTTTGAGTAAAAGCGAGCGCCATGCATACGAGAAAGCCTGCCACGCTATAACCGAACGTGGCGGCATGCCAATAAACAAAAAATCTGCTTTTACATTTTTCGACCCATTCTGCCATTGTACGATCCCGTCCTTCCGATGAAATGCCATATGTCTGCACAAGTAAGCATACCCTTCCAAAAGCGCGGATACCGTTGAAAAAAAGATGCAAAAAGTGGCGATTACAGGAAAGAAAGGAAAATTGATATACTCTAGTTAAAATGGTATACTAAAACATAAGAAACGAAAGGCCAAAAAAGAAAGGATATATAAATGTATAGTGCACAGCGTGTATCGCAGGAGCAAAATGTACTTCGCCTTTGCGCCGCGTCCCCCAGTGTGATGCCGGGCGACGTCGCGTATAATAAAAATTCCATTATCGATACGATCAGAAAAGCCGATGCCCTGTGCGCGGATTATCTGGTTTTGCCGGAAATGTGCCTGACCGGCGTGACGCTTGGCGCACTCTATGCGTTCGATACCGTTTTGCAAGCAGCGTCCGAAGCGCTGCGCGAGATCTGCAGCGCGGTATGCATGACGCGGGTAATGGTGAGCGTGGGGCTGCCCTACAGGATATGCGGCAGAGTGCAGAGCTGTACGGCGATTCTTCGAGGGGATCGTGTCTATGCAATCCTGCCGCTCAAGCAAAACTCGGCGCCCTTCGGCTTTGAAAACAGCCTGAAAACGCAGAACGCGCACATGCTTACTCCAGTGCGTGCCTTGCAGGTATTTGGCGCGGACGCGGTTTTTGAAGGAGCGGTGATCAGCGCCGGAGAGGTGATGCTGGTACAGTCTTGCGCAAACGCGACGACAGCGAGTCTTAGGCGGACGGAAGAAGCGCTGCGTCTTTGCAGCGCTCGTACAGGCTCGGCTATCGCGTATGCCTCGCCGAACATGGGAGAAAGCGGCACAAACTTTGTGTTTGACGGATACTGCGCGATCGCTGCGGGCGGCGAAATTCTCGCCTTTGACGCGATGGGAGAGGATAATCTTGTTTATGCGGATATCGATACCGCTTCGCTTTGCGCCTTTGAGCCTTTTCTTACACCGACGAGGCAGAACTCATACCTGCCCGAGGACGAGTCGCTTTCCCAAAAGGACTGTCTGCGAATTCTTGAATTGCAGGCGATCGCGCTTGCAAGACGCGCCGGACATATCGGCAGCAAGGGCTTTGTGATCGGCGTTTCGGGAGGGCTGGATAGCGCGCTTGCGCTGCTCGCCGCCATGAAAGCGGCAGAGCGGATGGGGATAGATAAAAAGTGTGTGCTTGGCATCTCCATGCCGGGCTTTGGAAGCTCAAAGCGCACGAGAAACAACGCGCGTCTGCTTGTAGAGGCGCTGGGCGCTTCGTACAGAGAAATCGATATAACAGAGTCCTGCCGTCTGCATTTTCGGGATATAGAGCAGGATGAAGCCGTACACGACGTCGTGTTTGAAAACGCGCAGGCGAGAGAACGAACGCAGATTTTGCTGGATATTTCCAATAAAGAGGGTCTTTTGGACGTGGGTACGGGCGACTTGTCCGAAGCGGCGCTGGGATGGACGACCTTTGGCGGGGATCATCTTGCGCAGTACGGCATCAACGCGTCGATTCCAAAGACCGTAATCCGAAAAGTGGTTGCTGCGGCAAAGGAACTGTTTTCAGACGCCTCCGAAATTTTGCAGGATATCCTTGATACGCCGGTAAGTCCCGAGCTTTTGCCCGGAATAAACGACGAAACGATTGCCCAAAAAACGGAGGAGCTGATCGGCTCCTATGAGCTGCATGACTTTTTCATTTTTGAAATGCTGGTCAATAAAAAAGGCCCGAGAGCACTATTTGAAGCGGCCTGTAAAAAGCTGCCCTTCTCCAAGGAGGAGGTTTATCGGGTACTGGGTATTTTTATCAAACGATTTTTCGCCCAGCAATATAAGCGCTGCTGCGCGCCCGAGGCGCCTGATATCCTGCTTTCGCTCTCACCAAGACTTTTTCCGTTCCCTTCCGATATGCGCGCAGGCGCGTTTATCGAAGAATATGAGCGGATCAAGCTGTGATTAGTGCAAAAACAATCCGACGATAATGCCAAGAGCGCTGCCGGCGACCACCTGAAGCGGCGTATGCCCGACAAGCACCTTCATGCGCTCGATCTCGGGCATATCTTCGTCGGTGATCGTATCGACCAAAAATTGATAGATCGTATTGATCGCTTCGGCCTGCTTGCCTGTTTCGAGCCGGACGCCCCGCGCGTCGTGCAGGACGATGACGGCAAAAAGAAACGCGATCGCAAACTCAAACGAGGCGGGACCGTAGTTGAAACTGGTCGCGACGACGAGCGCGCATACTGTCGCGGAATGAGAGCTTGGCATACCGCCGCTACCCACAAGCCGCTCGGGGTTAAACTCGTGGTTGATAAAGCTATAAAGGATCGTCTTGATGAGTTGCGCGCTTAACCATGCCACAAGGGCGCTTACAAGCACCCTGTTGCTAAAGAGAGCGTCGATATAGTCTGAAAGCTTCATACGATTATTGTCCTTTAGAACAGTTTTCACAGATTGAATATTTTATATCCTTTTACAATAATACGACGTGAAACTTCTTTGCGCAATGCAAAACTTGAAACTTTTAGATGGGTATGCTATCCTAATTATATATTTACAGAATCCAAGAAGGAGAAATTGAAACCATGAAAAATGTATACGATGTGCTAGAAGAACGCGGCTATATCGCGCAATGTTCCCATCCCGAGGAGCTTTATAAGCTGCTTGGCGAAGAGAAGATCACGTTTTATATTGGCTATGACCCTACTGCCGACAGTCTGCACATCGGTCATTATGTGGCGCTTATGACCATGGCTCATATGCAGCGTGCAGGACACAGACCGATTGTGCTTCTGGGCGCGGGTACGGCGATGATCGGTGATCCTTCGGGCAAGACCGATATGCGCCGTATGCTCACGACGGAAGAGCTCGATCATAATGCCGCGTGCTTCCAAGCCCAAATGGGGCGGGTGCTTGACTTTTCCGATGGAAAGGTCATCGTGGAAAACAACGCGCAGTGGCTTCGTCCCCTCAACTTTATGGAGTTTATGCGCGACATCGGCTCGCTCTTTTCCGTCAACCGTATGCTCAGTGCGGAATGCTATAAACAGCGCATGGAACGCGGCCTGACCTTCTTTGAGATGGGCTACATGCTGCTGCAAAGCTACGATTTTTTGGAGCTTAACCGCCGCTATGGCTGTGTGCTGCAAATGGGCGGCGACGACCAGTGGAGCAATATTCTCAACGGCGCGGATCTGATTCGTCGTAAGGAGCAAAAAGCGGCTTTTGCGCTGACAACACAGCTTCTTACCAACAGTGAAGGCAAAAAGATGGGAAAAACGGAGAAGGGTGCGCTCTGGCTTGACAAGAACAAGACCTCTCCCTATGAGTTCTATCAATATTGGCGCAATGTTGACGATGTTGACGTAGAAAAATGTATGCGCCTGCTGACCTTTATTCCCATGGAGGATATCCGGAAGATGACCGCGGAGGGCGGCGCATCGATCAACGAAGCAAAGCGCACGCTCGCCTTTACGCTTACGGAGCAGGTGCATGGCACTGAAGAAGCGCAAAAAGCGCAAATGGCTGCGGAAGCGCTCTTTGGCGGCGGCGGGGATCTAGAGCATGTTCCTACGGTGAAGCTTAGCGCGTCCGATATAGAAAGCAGCGGCTTGCGTGTGGTGGATCTGCTGGTCATCAGCAAGCTCTGCCCGAGCAAGAGCGATGCCCGCCGTATGATCCAGGGCGGGGGCGTCAGCGTTGAAGATGTCAAGATCGACGATGTCGCGGCGACTGTGGACGCATCCAAACTTTCGGAAGGCTTCCTGCTGAAAAAGGGCAAAAAAGGCTTTGTGCGTATCATTGGCGAATGACGCGCTCGTATAAAACGGTAAAAGAGAAAGCGGAAACGTTGACGCTTGTTCAGCGTTCCCGCTTTATTGGAAGATGCTTTCCCGTGAAGGACGAGGGGGAGGCGCTTTCTTTCCTTGCAGAGATACGAAAACAAAATTGGGACGCCTCACATCACTGCTATGCCTACCGCATTGGGGATACAGGCTCCATCGCCCGATTCAGCGACGACGGAGAGCCGGGCGGAACGGCGGGCAGACCGATTATGGATGTGCTTACGGGCAAAGAGCTGGTAAACACATTGATCGTTGTGACGCGCTATTTTGGCGGCATCCTTCTTGGCGCAGGCGGACTGGTGCGCGCCTATTCCCGAAGCGCGGCGGACGCATGCAGGATGTCGGGCATAGTCGAAATGTGCGCGGGGAAGCTGCTTGAACTGGGGATAGACTATCCGCGCTATGCGGCGATGGAAGCGCTGCTTCGAGAGCGGGCGCAAATCTTGGATACCAACTTTGGCGCGGAGGTAACAATCAAGGCCATTGTGGAGGAGGGCGAGGCACAAACGCTGCTTGAGGCGATTACGGATCGCAGCGGCGGCCGCTGTGAGGCGCGGCTTTGCGGCGACGGTTTGATTGAAAAGCCGGTGTAAGCGACACAAAATGTTCAAGGAATTGCTATGGTATTGTCGCGGGACATCGTTTATAATTAGGGTGAGTTATTATGACGCTCACCCTATTATTTTGGATCGGGGGAAAAGATAGATGAGAAGAACCATACTGCAAAGAAACGGGATCGCGTTAGCGCTCGTATTGGCGCTGTGCCTGAGTCTTTGCACTGTGGCGCACGCAACAAGCCTTAACGTGTACTGCGAACCCGCGAGTGCTGTGGCGGGGGAAAATGTAACATTTAATATCGTTGTTAATAATACAAGCAACTATTCCATGCAAAGTCTCTCCTACAGCTCGGATTATACCGGCTTTGCTTTTTCCGGGCCAAACAGCATCGCGGCAGGTGAAACCGGCGTTTATTCCGGTGCGATCACGATGACGGATGTTATGCTGGACGTGCCGATCACCTTTACGCTGCATTGGGAATACTATGACGCAAACGGTTCAAGCCTCGGTACGGATAATTTGTCCGCGAGCGTTACGGTTCCTCGCGGGAGTGGCGCGGCAAATCCTGCGTTGCCGGGTGGGACGGGGGGCGCGGGCGTGAGTGCTGCGCGTACGGTTAGCACAAAAAAAGCGTCCAACGGCGAACAGGTCACCTTTACCTATACGGTAACAAATAACAGCGCGGATGAGCTTACAGCCCTATCCATTACGGATAAGGAACTGAACAAGGAACCGCTGGTCAAGGATATCACCGTAGCTGCCGGCGCGGTTTATACCTTTGAATATGTGTATACCATGGGGAGTAAGACGGTCAATTCCGCGCCGGTGGTGGATTATAAGGCGGCAGGTGCGAGCGCCTCGGTCACGGTTGAGGAGGTCGCGGTCGGCATGGTTAATACGAAGCTCTCTGTGGAAGTGGTGCAGGATGCGCCCACTGCCGACGGCGTGCTGTTCAACTTGAATGTTGTAAACAACGGAAACCAAAAAATCAATAAAATCAAGATCAAGGATGAAAAGGGAAACAGCATAAACAGCGAGCTTTTCGCCCTTTCTGTAGGCGAAAGCCGCGCGCTAAGCTATCAGGTGCCGAATGCGGAAGAAAGAAACGTCGTATTCTACATTACGGGAAGCTCCGCTACCGGAGACGCATATGAGGATAACACAAGCACCTATACGGTGCGAAGATATATCGACCCGTCTCTTGTGGGTCTTGAGTTTTCCGCAGAGGTGCTCGAAACACTCAATGCGCAGGGCAGCATCAAAATTCGTTTTCTCATAAAGAATACCGGTTCGATTCCGCTGCAAAATCTGGTGCTTTCAGAAAATGAGATCGGTGAGATCAAACGGCAGGAAAGCGTGCCGGTAGGAGAAACCGTATTGGAGGAAACAGTAAATGTGGGCGCTCCCCGAGATATGGCTTTTTCCATTAACGTGCAGGATGAAGCAAAAAACGAATACACTTATACCGCCAATCTGACTGCCGCCTATATAGGCGTGGAGTCGGGGCAAAACAATACAACTGAAAATGTGAACGCCATCGACAGCATCGAATCGATCGGCATGGAGATCGGCAACAAGGTGAGTGACGCTCTTACGGTTGCGCTGGTCGTTTTAGCGGTGCTTTGTCTGCTTTCTGCCGCAGCGCTGATTACACTGACGATCATGGAAAAGAAAAGGAAAGAGGAAACAGCGCGCAGAAAGGCGTATCAGGCGAAGCGGATGCGCTCGCAGGCGCGTGCGCAGGCCGAAACGGAAGCTGGCGAATACGAGCAGCACGAGGGTATGCAGCAGCCCAACTATTACGGAAACGGATATGACGCGCAGCAGACCTACACCATTCCAAGACAAAGCCCGGGCGCTTATCCGCGGCAAAACGGGGGCGCTTATTCGCAGCGCGCGTCTGACCCCAGAACGGTTCAAGACCCATATGCCACAAGTAACGGGGATACGCAGCGATTCTATCCGCCTAGAAACGATCAATAATATGCGAAGAATACTAGCCGTGTGCCTTGCGGCATTCGCGCTGCTGCTTTACGGATGCAGCGGC
This sequence comes from uncultured Oscillospiraceae bacterium, assembly GCA_964573365.1. Lineage (GTDB taxonomy): Bacteria > Bacillota > Clostridia > Christensenellales > CAG-138 > JAQVRG01. The sequence goes on along the minus strand of CAZNJN010000023.1, from coordinate 8,241 downwards.
GCGCCCTCACCAGTGACGGACATTGCGGGATCGCTTGACGCGCAAAGCGCCGCCGCCACGGAAGGAGCAAAGTCGCAGGACATAGAATTGAATTATGAAATACGCGATGTAACGGTTTTCTACCCGGAGGGAAGCAGCGAAGCAACGGCAGAATATGCCTTGTATTACGCGCTTCCGGTGTTTTCGGGCGAAGGCGCCGAAAATGCAAATGCTGCCCTCTCCTTATGGGAAAAGGAGCTGCTTGAACGTGTGAGCGTCGATCGGCTTCCCTATGCCGACCGCGCCGAAAACGAGGAAACGCCGTTCACGCGGGTTGAAGCAAAGGTCACAAGCGCGGGTGTTTATACTAACGTGCTATTCAGCGAGCAGGCCGGCTATGGCGCGGAGACGGAAACAAGCCGGAGCGCGATCGTACTGAACGACAAGGGCGAAGAAATGAGCCTGTATGCACTAAGCGATCTCTATACGCCCGAGCAGATCGTGTCTCAGCAGGTCTATAATTATATTGACGCGAAAGATCCCGCGCGCACGGAATTTTATGGTGATCTGGCTCTAGACGATATTGAGCTGGCGCTGGATCTGTATAATGGCTTCTATCTGGAGAAGGAAGCGTATGTGCTTCTATTTCAGCGCGGCGTATTGGCGGACGAGTCCATGGGCGTAGTGGAAATCAAAGTGCCGTTCTCATCGCTGTATCCGGACTTTGTAGGCGAAACAATAACGGCGGAGGATTATGCGCGTCTTCAGCCTGTGCTAAAGCGGCTTGCCCGCGCGTGCGCGGCGGAAAATCACAGCTTTGACGAAATGCCGGACGCGCTGATTGCGACTTTGTTTATGGGCTTGACCTATGAGGCTCAAGAGCCTGAGCTTGGCGTGATTCGTGTTCCCAAGGCGGAATACGAAAACACCGCAGCAGCATACTTTTTAAGTTGGCCGCAGGATTTGAGCGCGGGCGACGGGACGGTGCTTGCGGATGGTGAATACAGAATTCCCGCTGTAGCTGTGGCACAGTACGGACTGCGCCTTGACGAAAGCCAAATGCAGGATGATGAGCTGCTATTGCGCGGCGTATTGCTTTACGGCGTGCCGGGCGCTGCGGATTGGGGAGAGCTTACCCCCGTTACGCTGCGCCTGCAAAAGAGTGATAAGGCGGCGGCTGGCTATTTCCTCACGGGGTTTTCTTATGCGTGATTATGAGTTGCTTTCGCTCTATAATGCCGGTATGTATCTGCGCTTGGGCAAGATGAATCTGTTAGTCGATGCTCTGGAGGAGGGTTATCCGCCCTACGAAGCCTCTGATTGGGAGATGTTATCTCTGAATGCGGACGCGCTTCTTTTCACACATAAGCATCCGGATCATTTTTGCGCCCGCATGGTCTTTGCGTATTTGCAGGAGCATCCTCTCTGCCGCGTATATGGCGGCAGAGAGGTGATAGACGCGCTTGCTTCTCTGCGTGTGCCGACTCAAAGGCTGGTGACGCTTGAAGCGTACACGATGACAGAGCTAGGTGAAAAGGTGGAAATGGCCACGTTTCCAACAAGACATATGGGGCCGGAGTACCGCAGAAAAGAGCATCTGTCGCTGCTTTTGCATTATGAGGGTTTGCGCTTTCTCCTTGCGGGGGACGCGGCACCGGTGCATAACAGCTTTGAGAGGGATGGCTGTCCCTTTGGGCATGTCGATGTGATGATCGCGCCGTATGTCTATGCGATGTATGAGCCCGCACAGCGGATATTTGCGGGAGCTTTACAGACGGACGTGCTGGTCGTCAATCATATTCCCGAACCGGACACGGAGAATATTCGGGACTGCCTTCGCGCCATCCCTGCTTGGACACGCGCTTATAAACTGATCGTTACAGAAAGAAATAAAGAGGTGGAGGTAAACTGAAATGGTGGATTTTTCCTTGCAGATCCCCACAAAGGTCATCTTTGGAAAGGGTGCGCACCACAATATAGGCGAGATCATCAAAGATTACGGCTTTAAGAAGGTTCTGCTCGTTTATGGCGGCAAGAGTCTCCACGCGAGCGGGCTGTATCAGGAAATCATCGAATCGCTGGACAAGAGCGGCATAGACTATGCGCAGATGAGCGGTGTACGTCCGAATCCGACTGTGGAGTTTTCACAGAAAACGGCAGATTTTTTCCGCGAGGAGGGAGCAGAAATGTTTCTCGCCGTAGGCGGCGGCAGCGTGATCGATACCTGCAAGTTTGCCGCGCACGCGGTCGCTAACCGGGCAAAGGTCGCGGATCTGCTTGATCAAAGCGCTACGGTAGAAAAAAGCATACCCGTGGGCGTGGTGCTGACGATTTCCGCCGCAGGCAGCGAAACGAGCAACAGCGCTGTGCTTACGGATGAAAAGCGAGGCATAAAGCGCGGACTAAGCTCCCAGTTTAATTATCCGCTTTTTGCTGTGATGAATCCAGAACTGACTTTCAGCGTTTCGCCCTATCAAACGGCGTGCGGCGTCGTTGATATTCTGATGCATACGATGGAACGGTATATGTGTCTGGATGAGGGAGATCACGCGCTTGTTGACGGCTTATGCGAAACGCTTTGTAAAAACGTGATTGACGCAGGCCGCAAGGCGCTTGCGAAGACTGACGACTATGACGCGCGAGCGACGCTCATGCTCGCGGGGAGCCTTTCACACAACGGCTTGATGGGCATGGGCAGCAAATATAATATGAGCGCGCACAAACTGGAGCATGAAATGAGCGCGATTGATGCAAAAATTGCGCACGGTGCGGGGCTGGCCGTCGTATGGCCGGCGTATCTCGCGTATGTATTGAAGTATAATCAGACGCGCGTCGCGCGGTACGCGTCGAACATATGGGGCTGCGCAGCGGCAGACGAAGGAATCTTAGCGCGTGAGGGGATCGAAGCGACAAAACGCTTTTTCCATGAGATCGGTATGCCCTCGACGCTCGAAGAGCTTGGCTTAACGGCAACACATATACCGCAGATGGCTCAAAAGGCGACGGCGCTTGGGGATATTATGGCATGTAAGCCGATCACAAAAGAGGCGGCAGAAGAAATCTATAGGCATTGCCTGTAAGAAATGGCGGAATAAAAATGGGGAAAATGAATTTACTCGATAGCGTGATCAATGCGGCCGGGCAGATCGAGGGCTTTTGCATTATTAAAAGTGTGCTGCAAAAAACGAATGCAAAAGGCGCGGATTATCTGGACATGATCCTTTGTGATGCCGGCGGCGAGATTGACGCGAAGCTGTGGGATTATTCGCCTGAAACATACGGCAGCTATGTTGCGGACAGCATCGTTAAGGTGCGGGCGACAGTAAATATATGGAAGGAGAGCCAGCAGCTCAAGATCGACAAGATACGCAATATCCGCCCGGACGACCAGGTGGATATGACGGCGCTCGTTCCCTGCGCTCCTTTTGCGCCGCAAACGATGTACGACGAGCTTTTTGCCTGCGCGGAGGATTTTCGCGACGGTGATCTCAAGCTGCTTACGCAATATCTGCTCAAGACCAATAAAGAAAAGCTGCTCAAATATCCGGCGGCGCTCAAGCTGCATCACGCCGTGCGCGGCGGGCTTTTGTATCATACGACGACCATGCTGCAAACGGCGCAGAACGTATGCGACGTCTATAAGGCGCTGTATCCCTCGCTTAGCAGAGAGCTTGTATACGCGGGCATCATTCTTCACGATATTGCCAAATGTGAGGAGCTTTCCGTCGGTAATATGGGTCTGGCAACCGCCTACAGCACTGCGGGACAGCTCGTCGGCCATATCAATATGGGCGTCGCGATGGTGGAGCGGGCGGCGGCGGAGCTCATGATTTCGGATGAAACAAAGCAGCTTGTGGAGCATATCCTCCTTTCCCATCATGGTGTTCCCGAATACGGCAGTCCCAAACCGCCGATGTTTCCGGAGGCGGAGATCGTAAGCACGATCGACGTTTTGGATTCAAAGCTTTATGAAATGTTTGACGCGCTGGAGTCGATCGACGAAGGCGAGTTTTCGGATCGGCAATGGGCGCTGGATAACCGCCAGATCTATAAGCATGGGCATGTATAGACTGGTATTTTAGCCTTTGAGAGTGAAAGGAGAAGGAAAGCATGTGTGGTGTGGTTGGCTATATCGGCGACAAGGATGCGGCGCCTTTGATATTGGACGCGCTTGAAAAACTGGAATACCGCGGCTATGACTCTACGGGTCTTGCCATTTGTAATCAAGGCAGAATCAAGGTGGAAAAGGCAAAGGGACGCTTGAGCGTGCTGCGCGAGAGAACACATGACGGAGCGGAGCTTCCCGGTCATATGGGCATCGGCCATACGCGCTGGGCTACGCACGGCGAACCAAGCGACGCGAATGCGCATCCTCACATATCGCATAGCGGCAAGGTGGCGCTCGTGCATAACGGCATCATCGAAAACTATGTCGCTCTTAGGGAAATGCTTCTTGACAAGGGCTATACCTTTAAGTCAGAAACCGATACGGAGATCGTTGTGCAGCTCATCGACTCTCTTTACCAGGGCGATCCTGTTCACGCGGTGCGCGAGGCGGTCAATATGCTTCTTGGCGCGTTTTCGCTCACGATCATCTTTGCCGACTACCCCGACCGAATTTTTGCGGTTCGCAAGGATAGCCCTTTGATTCTGGGCGTAGGAAAGAACGAAAACTTTATTGCCTCGGATATTCCGGCGCTGCTTTCGCATACGCGCGACATTATCAGACTTGACGAATATGAGATGGCTGTTGTGGATGCGAAGGGCATCATCGTGTTTGATCGCTATGGGAAACGTGTAAAAAAGGAAATCCAGCATGTCAACTGGGATGTTGGCGCGGCAGAAAAAGGCGGTTACGCGCACTTTATGATCAAGGAGATCATGGAGGAGCCTGAAGTGATTCAAAGCACGGTGCATCCCCGTATTCATACCGGAAGGATTGAACTGGAGCTCAAGCACATTACGGATGAGGACATCTGCGCTTTCGAGCGCATTTACATCGTAGCCTGCGGCTCTGCATATCATGTGGGCGTTGTTTCAAAGTTTTACTTGGAAAAGTTTACCGGAATATCAGTTACGGTGACTTTGGCCTCCGAATTTCGCTATGAAGACCCGCTGGTGAATGAGCATACGCTTACAATCATTATCAGCCAATCAGGCGAAACCATCGATACGCTTTTTGCTCTTCGGGAAGCGAAGGCGCGCGGCAGCCGCGTGATCTCCGTAGTTAACGTGGTGGGCAGCAGCATCGCGAATGAAAGCGAGGATGTTTTGTATACATGGGCGGGTCCCGAGATCGCCGTTGCCACAACAAAGGCATATAGCACGCAGCTTACGGTTTTATATCTGATCGCCTTGAAGTTCGGAGAGCTGCGAGGAAAACTCGCAGAAAGTGAAATAGAAGCGTACCTTAAAGAGCTGGAGGCTCTGCCGGAGCGTGTTGAGGAGCTGCTAAAAGGGAAGGAACAGCTACAAAAGCTTGCGTCAATGTATTTTAGCAATAAAGACGTTTTCTTCTTGGGCAGAAATCTTGATTACGCATTAGCGCTCGAAGGCTCGCTCAAGCTCAAGGAAATCTCCTATATCCACTCCGAGGCATATGCGGCTGGTGAACTCAAGCATGGCACGATCTCCCTCATCGAACCGGGTACGCTTGTCATTGCGCTTTGCACCTATAAGCCGCTGCTGGAAAAAATGATCAGCAACATTCGAGAGGTAAAAGCTCGCGGTGCGGTAGTGATCGCGCTTTGCCAGAAGGACGCGCCCGGTATCGCACAGGTCGCGGATCATTTGATCGAAATTCCGCAGGCGGGTATGCTTACGCTGCCATCCCTTTCGATCGTGCCGCTTCAGCTTTTTGCTTACTATATGGCCTTAGCCAAGGGCTGCGATATCGATAAGCCCCGCAATTTGGCAAAATCGGTCACTGTGGAGTAAAACAAAGAGTAGAAATCGAATAACTGACGAATCAGAGCGCAGAATGCCAGACTGCCCCAAGAAGCGCAGTCATTCCTATAAAAACAAACAACAACGCAAAACAAGAGCGGATTTGACCGCTCTTGTTTTGTATAACAGTGGTTGCCTTGATTTAGAAATCGACTTCGGTATCGTAATAGCAGCATTTGAGCAGCTTTTCCATCTCCACTTGGCTGGGCTGACGAGGATTGGAGCCGGTGCAGGCGTCCGCAATCGCATTTTTAGCGATTTCCGGCAGGCGCTCAAGGAAAACAGCCTCTGGCACGAAGCCGTTGTCCGTAGGATAGCTGTCAACGCCGTAGTTTTTGATGCAGTGCGGAATATTCAGCTCATCGTTCATCTTGCGCAGATATGCGATAAGAAGTTTGATCTTCTCCTCTACGCTGTTTCCACCAAGCTTCATATAGTCTGCGATCTGCGCGTAACGCTCTGCTGCGACCGCATTCTTTGCATTGAACGCGATGACCTTGGGCAGATACATTGCGTTTGCCGCGCCATGGATGATATGCGCGCCTTGATCGGCGAAGATTGCGCCGGTCTTATGCGCCATGGAATGTACGATGCCCAAAAGTGCGTTAGAGAAGGCCATGCCGGCAAGGCACTGCGCATTGTGCATGGTATCACGCTTGGCCATGTTGCCGTTGTAGGAATCGATCAGATCCTTCTGGATAGTCATGATGGCGAAGATTGCGAGAGGATCGGTATAATCGCAATTCGCGGTGGAAACATATGCTTCGATCGCATGTGTCATAGCGTCCATCCCGGTATGGGCGACAAGCTTTTTAGGCATGGTTTCCGCGAGATCCGGATCAACGATGGCGACGTCAGGCGTGATTTCAAAATCCGCGATGGGATACTTGATGCCCTTCTGATAGTCGGTGATGATCGAGAAGGCGGTCACCTCGGTAGCAGTACCGGAGGTAGATGAGATCGCGCAGAAATGCGCCTTGTTGCGCAGCTTGGGGATACCGAATACCTTGCACATTTCTTCAAATGTGATATTAGGATACTCATATTTGATCCACATCGCCTTAGCGGCGTCGATCGGAGAGCCGCCACCAATGGCTACGATCCAATCAGGCTGAAATTTGATCATCGCGTCCGCGCCCTTCATAACGGTGTCAACGGAAGGATCGGATTCTATGCCGCTGAAAACTTCAACTTCTAGTCCGGCTTCTTTTAAGTAGGCGATTGCTCTGTCAAGAAAACCAAAGCGCTGCATGGAACCGCCGCCTACGCAGATCATGGCTTTTTTGCCCTCAAATGTTTTAAGCGCTTCCAAAGAACCCTTGCCGTGATATAAGTCACGAGGGAGTGTGAATCTTGCCATACTACAATACCTCCAACAAAAATTGAAACGCGGGATAACTCCTTTGTTGTTAATATTTTAACATATAAAAACAAAAACGGGTAATATGCAGTAGTAATATCGATATAAGAATATCGAATAGCAAAAACTTTTTGAATCGTTCTAGTTGTCACAGAAATGACACTACGGCAATCTTTGGCTTGCGGCGAACAGCAGCTTAATCCTCGGCGTTTATGACCTCGTCAAGATGCTTGGAAAGAATGGCGAGGGATACCGCCATATTTTCATTTTGGACTAAAATTCCATCCGGTACGGACAAATTGACCGGCGCAAAATTCCATAAGGCCTTGACACCTCCGGCTACGAACTGATCGCAAACGATTTGCGCCTGCGCGGAAGGAACTGTGATGATGCCGATATGAATGCTCATGCGTCTGCAGGTAGCGCTGATTTTATCGGCGGAAAGCACCAGCTTGCCGTTGATCGTTTTGCCAATCAGCTCCGGATCGCTGTCAAAGGCGGCAATGATGCTTAATCCATAAGAGGAAAATCCATCATACTTCAATAAGGCGCGTCCCATTGAGCCGGCGCCTGCAAGTAAAGCCTCCTTTGTATTGCGAAAGCCGAGATACAGCTCGATACCGTCGATAAGCTCTCGAACGGAAAAGCCTGTTTTTGCTTTACCCCGCTGCGTGCTTACGGCCGCAAAATCCTTGCGTACCTGAATTTCACTGTAACGGAAATAATCGGCGGCCTTTGCCGCGGATATGCTTTGCACGCCGGAGGCGTGCAGAGTCTTGAGATAATATAAATATGCCGGCATTCTGCGTAGCGCCTGCATAGAGAGTACAGGGGTTCTTTCTTCGTTTCCTTCCATGCTATACCTCAATGAACGGATGACCGTATCGCTTTATTTCTATCGATTCATCCAAGTATAACCGTTTTCATACGACCCTGTCAAATTTTCTATTATAAAC
>CAZNJN010000022.1:2826-18565 GCA_964573365.1 uncultured Oscillospiraceae bacterium | reverse complement strand
GGCTCTGCGCGTAGTCCAAGATTTTGTCCGCACCCCCTTCTGTCCACTCTGGTCTGTAAGCTTACTTTGATATTCATTTAGATAGTCCATCGCCTCTTGAGCCTGTCCATTTTGCAGCAGCTCCATGACAATCGCGTTATGATGGCGCAGATCATGTCGGGTTTGCTTTGCAATCTCCACCTTTTCCTCCTGCGCGTTCAGCTCGGCGTTCAAAAGCTTTTCCTGCATATGGTAATATTGTGCTTCCGCTTTATACCGGCTTTCACGCAGCATATATCCAAACAGCTTAAACACGCCGATATAGACGAATATGCACACCAAAACGGCAATAAATGTGAGACAGTAGTCCTCCTTGCCCGCACGCAATACCATAATCTTACCGACGACAAGATAGTTTAGCAGCAGTGTGAAGCCAAACGCCATCAAATCCAATATCCACCAGCCGCTTTCAATGCTGTTAACGACACTTCGGTACGCCCTTCGGCCAAAAAAATAGAAAAGAATGCAAAAAAGCACATAGGGTGCTGCTCTTACAATCGTATAAGCAACGCTTTCGCTTATACTCCATTTTATTGTTATATAGTAGGCGACAGCCATAATGACATAGAAAACGTTGAACTCCGTAAAAATTGAAAACAACCATTTCGAGAAGCTGTCCTTAGAGAGAAAATAAAGCACAACTACCGATGGTATGGCTGTCATTGGCATACAATAGAGTTTCATAAACGTAGAGCCAAAAAGCAGCGCTCCGCCGATCGCCGCGATCAGACAATATGCATATACAAGAGTAAGGATCAGGCAGATCGTTTTTTTGCTATACTTGAATTCCGTAAAAAGTACAAGAATGCTATAATTTCCAAGCAATACACAAACGATGCTGATCAAATCGTTTGCACTCATCAGCTTTCTTTCTCCTCAAATACATATTCAAAATAGGCGTCCTTGACCTCTTTGAACTTTCCTCTCGCCATCGGGATACGAAAGTCCTTTATCATGCTGATTTCTTTCGGGCTGATCTCTTTGACGTTTTTCTGGTTGAGAATATAGCCCTTAAACGGCATTACAAATTGCAGTGGCGTTCCCAATGCCTGTAGCTGTGCCAAGGTCTGTGAGAGTGTCCCAGCTATTTCTTTGTTTTGCTCCCTCGCATAAAGCGCAAGCGTGTGCCGGTTTGCCTCTATATAAATGATATCATCCACGGCTACAGAAAACAAAACGCCTCCCTCAGCTTTGAATACGATGTTCTTGCCCATTGTCGCTTCACGCATTTCAAAAGCTCTGTCCATGGCCTCAAAAAAGCTCAGTTGCGTGTAGGGCTTAAGTATATAATGCGTTGCCTTAAGCGCAAAAGCGTCTATCGCGTAATCGGCGCTGTTCGTTAGAAAAATGATTTCAGCAGTAACGCAAAGCTTTCGTATTTGCTTTGCCAGATCGATCCCCGTCATGCCCGGCATACAAATATCCAACAGGCAAACATCAAAGGATGTACCTTCTTCCAATTCGCGTAGCAGCTCAAGGGGGGAATCATAGTTGCGTATTTCATACGGAACTATTCCTCTTTCCCGCCCGTAAGCCTCGGCATTCTGCATTGCTTGTTTAAGCTGTACCGCTTCGTCGTCACAAATCGCTATAATAGCCATAAAACTTCCCTATTTTACTTAGTTTTACCATTATAACAGATTGCCTATTCCCGTCAAGTTGACAGCTACAATTTTGACGAAGGCAGTTTCGGGTACAATCAATAGCTTGCCTGAAAAACAGGCAAGCTATTTTATAACTAGCTATAATAAGCTTCCGCATGTACACGCTTAGTTCAGTTCAAGCGTACCTCTTTTGCGCTTTCCGGTGAAAAGTAACCCTTCAAATCATACTTATTGTAGCCACAGAAATCCGAAAGCACGCGGCCATTGAGCGAATAGCTGCATATAAAACGCTTGCCGTCCACACTGGTCCAGTTTTCAGCGTTCCATGTCAGATAGCCGTCCGCGTCGGTCTTGTTTTGCGCAAAGAGCAGATCTACCTGCCGGTTATGATTTGCCACCTGCTCTATGAGTTCTTCCGTGCTCATCTCTTTTTCCGTTTTTGCGATAGCGTCTATAACCTTCATTTTATGCCTCCTAAGCCACATAGCCTCCTTTTTGCAGCAGTTCAAGCGCCTTTGCATGATTGGCTTCGCTCATCATCACCAGCGGTCCTGTGCAGCCCATGCCGGATTCCGCATAGATACCCGCCTTCCACAACACCTGTACCGCATCCTCAAGATCCATGACCTCTATCCCCGGTATGCTCGCGGTTACCGGCTCTGAGGGCGGTGCGCTCACGCTTTGCACGCTTTCGGCAGGCTTAGCCGCCTTGCGCGATTGTAAGATGGCGTTCAATCCCGCTTTTTCGGCTTTTGCGAACTCCTCCTGCGCGATTTTGAACACTCCGCCGCGCACAAGCTGCCCTGCGTATTCCAGCGCGTTTGCAATCAAGGGGGCGCCCGAAGCGCGGGAGATGATGAGGATCAGCTTTCCATAGTCCTTGCCTATCCCGGGGCCGTAACCGTAGCCGGTCGATTCAAAGCTGCCGCCCGTCGTGTAGGCAGAGAGCATTTTGATAAGCACGTTGCCGGTAAGAGAATCCATCACCATGACGTCCGGCGTGGCCTGTAAAACATCGTTGCCCCGCATCACACAGCCGCCGTCAGCGCGGGAGGATTCTGCAAAGCAGATATCGTAGCCTCCCTTTTTCAGCTCTTTAAGCGCCATCTCCGTCTGCCGCGCGCCGTCCACATTGAGGATGCCGACCGTCGGCTGCGCGACGCCGCAAGCCTTTGCCGTGATGATGCCGTATACGGCGTTCTTAATCATACCCTCTATGCGATCTGCACTGGAGGTGCCAGTGGTATTGGCGATAAACATTTCTCTGCCCTTTGCGGGCGTTACGACACGGCCAACCGTAGATACTCCGATGGGGAAAGGAAAATGCATGGTGACAGCGCCGTCAACTTCTCCTTTTTCCACCATTTCCTGCATTTTTTTATGCCCCTCCTCGTCGTTTGCAGCCTGTACGGTTGTAACGCCGGGCGCGCTTAACGTACCAATGTAATATACGTCAACACCGCGCTTGGAAGCGGCTATGGCAGCAGCCATGGCGTTTTCCTCGCCATGCTCGCTTCCGATGCCGGTAAGGGCGATTTTAGGACGCGCTCCGTAGGAGCCGCTCTGTAGCCCTTCCGCCATCTCCATAAACGCCTTGGCAATTATGGTTTGTTCTCGCTTGCTCATAGCTATACCCCTTACTCGCCTTGCTTCATCAGCGTAGCCGCAAAATCCTTCATCGCCTGGGCGATCATTGATTTGATTTCTTCCTCGCTTGCGCCGCCCTTGCTTTCCTCCGCGCCCGAGTTTGCTTGAATCACAAAGGAAACGCCGTCAAAAAGGTTCGTCATGCGGCCAAGGAACAAAGAGCCCTTGCCGATGATCATAACTCTTTTCAGCTTGCCTGCCATAATGTCGTTGCGGGCAAAGCCAACATACGGTACGCCCGAAGGGATATGCCCCTGCGTGGGCGCCCAGCCGGTAAGACCGTGCTCCTGCGTAAACTTCACCAAATCAGCTTTTTCAAGCTCACCGCGCTTAACCGCCAAGGCGCCGATCATCTTATAGTTGGCAAGCGGTACGTCGCCGGCGCCGGCAGGCTTGGTGATATCGGGATTCTGCATTTCAGGCGAATACTTATCAATATCGGGGATCTTAAGACCGCAGCGCTCCAAAGGATCCGTAACCAAGCTTGAGATGACTGCCTGCGGCGCAGAGCCGGTACCGACGGTATGCCGTCCCAGCATCTCAAGGTTAATCTCCGGACTCACGCCGTCGTCACGGGATATGACCAGCGCAAAGCCACCGATCATGTCCTCCAGAATGGGCAGTCCCTTTTTCACATGATCCTTACCGTTCATGCCCAGCTTTGCCGTGCAGCCGCCCGCTGTAACTACAACGGTCTTATACGCGCCCGCAGCTACGAGACTTGCCGCCTCGATCACGGCGTGCGCCGGCGCCGCGCAGAAAGCGCGTAGGTCGGAGCCGCTCGCAAAATTCAGTCCGGCGATCTCCGCTGCACTCTTGGCAAGGTTTCCGCCGCCCCTCTGGTTCATGTCGCCGACAGCTTCTTCCGCACAGTCGATTACATATTCTACTTCATCCTTTTGTATGCCCGTATTTTGGATCGCCGCAAGCAGCGCCAAGACGGAGGATGCCTTTGAAACGATGTTCTCATGCATCACATGGGCGGAGAGGTTTGCATCGATATCATGCGCACGATTGACGCATCCGACCAGCGCGCCTAAATGATACAGTCCCTCAGAATGCTCCTCCTTGACAAGCCGCGCGATCTCCTCGCCCTCCACGCCTTCGTTCAAGCGGGCTGTGATGCCTTCATCCAATAAGGGATTGGCGCAAAACGCTGCCTTATGCGCCGCCACGAAAGTCTTATCCAGCTTGACAAGATCAAACACGTCGCATACCTGCATCAGCAGCAAAAACTCCTCCTGCGGCATGATCTGCCCAAACTGGCCGTTGCGTTCCTTTTTCGGGCATTCTTTATCATACCAGGGCTGTGGAATCTCGCTCAGTTCATCGGGCGTCAGGTTGCCTATATAGACCTGATTGGGATAATATGCAAGCGCCTCCTCATAGCTGCGAATATGCGAGGGCAGCTCCTTGAGATACTCGCTTTCCGGGTTTACAATGCGCTCCGTTGTCTGTGTTGTTCCGTTATGCAGCACCATATCCGGCGTATGCGCCAAGATATAGCCAGTGCCTTTGATTATGCTTTTCATATGCACTCATCCTCTCTATTTCCATATTGTATGAAGTATTTTTCTGCGCAAGCTCAATCAACTTAGAAAAATCAATCTTAGAAAAAAGGAAGGACGGCGGCTCTTGCCGCCGCCCTTTTAGGCTTTTGCTCAGTACTTGCAGTACTGTTCGCGAATACCGGACATTTCATTAACGATGTCGTCAACATCCAGTACCATTTCCATCATGCCGACCTGCTCCTCGTAAATATCGGGATCAAACTCAGCCTTGACTTCTGGCTCGCATACATGATAAACCTTGAGTCCCAACTGGACTCCTGTCAACGGACCTGCATAAGTCGGGTCACCGTTGGTGACCGTCTCAGCCGCCAAGCCCGAAGCTTCACCTTCGGCAGCGCCCAATAGAACAACTACGTTCTCGGGGCCATACTGCTCGGCAAACTCCTTGACTCGCTTCTGATTTTCCAGATCCATTGCACCTGCGGCCGTTCAGACAAAGCACTCCGTCGAGGAAAACACGACGTCAGCACCAGCAGATTGGGCACACGCCGCGATAGCCTGTCCGGGGACGCCGTCACGATCGCCGATGATTACTACTTTTTTATCGGCCAAAATGCTCATGATCCTTTTCCTCCTTTTCCTAAGTTATTTATTATAGAAAGCCTTGCGGCCTGCTATACGGTGATTGCACAGTTTTGGTTTAGACGTATTTTTTGATCATTTCTTCAACGGCTTCGGGTGTCGCGTCGTCCTTAACGAGCGAATCGATCATCTCCCCGTTTTCGTAAACGGCGATAACGGGCAGCCCGAGGATCTTTTGGCTGATCGCCAGTCGGCGAGCCTTGGTGGTGTTCAGTGCGCAGAATTTCAGCTTATCGCCGTAGGTCTCTGCAAACGCATGAACATGGGGCATGAGCGCGGCACAAGGCACGCAGCCGTCGCCGTAAAAGTCCACCACTACCTTGCCGGACGCTTGCAGCACCTCCGGCTCGAAGGTCGTTTTATCAACTTCCAGCATAACCTTATACACTCCTTATTTAATATTTGATATGAAATGCTCGGCCTGCATAGCTGCGATCGCGCCATCGGCGGCTGCCGTCACAACCTGCCGCAGACTCTTTACCCGAATGTCGCCCGCCGCAAATACGCCGGGGAGATTGGTATGCATATCATCATCGGTCTTAATATAACCCCGCTCCATATCCAGCATGCCCTCAAAGAGCGCTGAATTGGGCAGCAGACCGATAAAACCGAAAAGTCCAAACATTCCGTCCTCTTCATCGGCGTTGATCGTAGTCAATTCGCCGGTTTTTGTGTTTTTAACGGTCATGGTCGAAAGCAATCCGTCACCATCAACACTCTCCACCACCGTATCCCACATGAAGAACAGCTTGGGATTGGTAAACGCTTTTTCCTGTATGGACTTAGCGGCACGAAGCTCATCACGGCGGTGAATAACCGTCACCTTGCGCGCAAATTTCGTCAGATACATAGCTTCCTCAACCGCCGCGTCGCCGCCGCCGACCACATATACCTCAAAGTCCTCAAAAAACGCGGCGTCACAGGTGGCGCAGAAGGAAATGCCCTTGCCCACGAACTTGCCTTCGTTTTTACAGCCTATGGGGCGCGGAAACGCGCCAGTGGCGATAATCACGGCCTTTGCCTGATACTCGCCCTTAACGCCGGTCAATTTCTTTATTTCGCCGTCAAGCTCGACGCTCTTAATCGTGTCGTTTACACGTTCAGCACCAAACTTTTTAGCTTGCTCTGTCATACGGGCGATCATAGTGGGGCCGCTTTCACCTTCCAACTGCTGACCGGGATAGTTCTCGATCTCGTTGGTAATGGCGATCTGCCCGCCGTCCTGCCCCTTTTCGATAATCAGGGTATCAAGGCGGCTGCGTCCCGCGTATAACCCTGCGGCAAGTCCTGCAGGACCTGCGCCCAGTATAATCACGTCATAAACCTTACTCATTTTTCGCTCCTTATCTGGAACTGTCCCCTTGCTGCAAAGCCGTAAGGGGACTCCGTCATCGAATCGATCAACCCTCGAAGATCGTCTGATCCTTGATCTCGGTGGTGAGAGCTTCCAAAGCGCGGCTTACCAGTTTCTTACGCAGCGCGTACTCCTCCTCGTGCGAAAGGGCGGGGTTGCCCAAGGGATGAGGAATGGCGATGGTGGGAACGATTCTGTTCGCACCGACCGTCATGGAGATAGGCGTTACCGTGCACATATGCACTACGGGGATACCGGCTCTTTCAATTTCTTTTACCATCGTTGCGCCGCAACGTGTGCAGGTTCCTCACGTAGATGTCATGATAACGGCATTTACACCCGCTTTAAGCAGCTTTTGCGCGTAGTCCTTTGCGAAGCCGCGCGCGGCCGCTACAGCGGTTCCGTTACCGACTGTGGCATAATAATAGTTGTGCAGCTTACCGATCTTGCCCTCGCGCTCAAATTCCCGCATAACGTCTACGGGCAGCACGCGGTTTGGATCGTCATTGGCGTATACTGGGTCATAGCCGCCATGAGCTGTTTCATAGGTCTCACAGGTCAGCTTCTCTACGCCGTCAAGGCAGTATTCGCCGTAATGCGACGCGGAGGAGGACTCTATATGATCCGGGTTGCCCTTGGGCACGATGCCGCCGGAGGTGCAAAGCGCGACGACAGCCTTGCTCATATCCTTCACAGCGGGATTGGGCGCCACACGGTCAAAGGTAGGCATCGGATATTCCGTCGTAAAGGGCTCGCCTGCCAGCTTTTTCAGCAGCATATCCACAGCGCGCTTGGAGCCGCGCTCTTTTTCAAAGAAGTTGCAGCGAATGCCGTTGGGCATATAGCCTTCCTCACAGGAAGCGCCCAGCTTTTCACCCTTCATCAGCTTCATTGCAAGTTTTGCCATAACGGGCGCAGCTTTGCGCATACCTGCCGCACTGTTGGTGGTAGCAACAATAAGAACCTTTTCCTTCATATCCGCGCCGGGGTTTTCTTCGTACATGCCGGTCAAAACCGGAATGCCGAGTTCTTCCTGCACGGCTAAAGCAACGTTCGCGCAGGCATAGCCATAGCGGCCTGCATTGAACGCGGGGCCGGCGATAAACATATCGGGCTTTGCAGCCTTGACCCATTCAAGCACCTTGGCCTTCGCGTCCTTCTCATGCTCGGCAAAGTAGGAGTCGCCGCACACGATGGTGGATACGATCTCAGCTTCGCCGCCCCAGGCCTGCTTAAACGCCATGCCGGGGCCTACTGCGCCTTCCCGTAGTTCGGGAGGCACATGCGCCATTTCCTCGCCGCCGATGTTGGCGAAGAACTGGTTGATGTAATGTACTACACGATAACTCATAGTTTTCTACGCCTCCTTTCCTTATCGAGCGCTCAGATAGCCAAAGCCCATCTCGTTGGTCGCTCCGGTGATAACCTGTATCTCCGCCTCGATGGTCCCGTCAGCGCGCAATGATCCGGCATGACCGCCTGCAATCTTATCCACATAGTCCAGCGTGCCGATGACTTTATCCATCTTAGGCAGAACGATGACTTGGTTGGCGTTTCCGCCCGTCACGACTGCGTCGGCAAGAGGATCTGCATCCGCCAAGGACTGGGACTTGCCGTCCTGTCCGGCATACTCGTCGGTGATAATGGTAGTCTTAATACCCTGAAGCTCGATCTTCTTGGTGTTCATGATCAGGTCGGTATCGGGATTGCCGAAGCCTTCCTGCGATACGATAACGCCATCGAGATCCAACAGACGGCACAGCTTTGCCGTCCAGTCGGAAGAACGCTGCTTATCGGCAAGATATACGTTTTCGTTGGTGATGATGTTGCAGACGTAGTTGATCGTCTTGCCATGCTGTGCGAACAGATCCGCCACCACCGGGTTATTCTGATGATGATAGGTGGTATTCTTGTCGCAGGCCGATACGCAGTTGCCGCTGATGATTGCGCCATCCATCGTCTCCGTGGGATTGATGATGGTGGTCAGCGTGCGCTTTGCATCTACGCCGTATACATAGGTGTCATGGAGCAGGCCTTGGCTCTGGAGCATGTGGACATAAGCCACGCGGGGCAGAGCGGGGAATTTTTCCATACCTTCCTTGATGCCGTAGGTTTCAAAGCTCTGTACTTCATCAGGCTTCAGCTCGCGCGCAAGCTCACCGATAAAGGTAGCCGCCCGTAAACCCGCCAGACGCACCGCATGCTCATATTCATGCTGATGTACGCCCTCTACGGGTTCGCACACCAAAACCAAGTTAAGCAGTTTGGAAAAGTCTGTGTAGTCCGCACCGGGACCGGACATGTCCACGATGCCTTCCTGGAAGCCCACGATCTTACCGGCGGTAACAACCGCCATCCCGCGCAGCACGTTGGTTTTTCCGCTGCCTACGGTATCGACCTTGGCAATAATGCCGGGGAATTCTCCTCCAGGGCCCTCCACCTTCACTCTAGGCTCGATAACGTCCTTGACCGGTGTAATACGCACGCTTTCGCCGGGTTTGGCAATGTCGAAATGTGCAGCCTTCACGCAGGCCTTAACGTCGTCGTCACCGTAGACAAAAGCCGTTACTTCATCCGCGTTAACATAGAGCGTCCCATTTTCCACCTTGCACTCTTTTGAAAATTGAATGTCCTTGATCTGGATATAACCAAGTTCCAATTTCAAAGCAAACACCTCCTTTTTTCTTATTCTGATTTATTCTGCCTTTTATCTAAACCCGCTGCCGCGTCAAAGTCCATGGCGCCTGCAAGCAAGGTATAGTCCACAAGCTGAAGATCCTTCAGCGTTGCTTCGCTGATCTTCCTTTCCTTTTTAGGAAATTTGTCAAACGCCGCTATCGCGTTTGCGATGATTTCCGCCTGTTCCGCCGAAAACTCGTGGGGAGCGGCAGAAAGCACAACCGAGCGGTACGGCGTTTCGTTGGGTTTGATGCTGCCCGAGAGCGGATGTGTGTAAAGCGTATATCCGGCATATACCATATCGCGTGCTTTAACAAGAACATCTCTGTATGCGGCGTCTTGAAGATACGACATCGTGTAGTATGCTCCCATACAGGATACCGCAAGAGGATTGTTGGTAAGGATTAAGTATCCCTTAGGAAAGCGCATACGATCCCTCCTTATGGAGACATGAGATAAAAAAAGGGTAGGCACACCATAATACGTTGCCTACCCTCTGTATATTGACCTGAGAGATTCCTCTTTCATGAGTTGCTCCTTCGGTGCTTTCGCTTTCCAGAGTTGTGTCGGGAAACAGTCTGTTTGCCTGAGATGTTCACGCAAGAGCGGCAAGCTTCTGCGCTTATTCCTTCGGTTCTAAATAGATCTCCTGAATCCTTCTTCCACAGTATTCAATTGTGCTTGAGTCTCGTCTTTGTTTGTTCCTGCGCCAGACTCGCCCCATCGACCTTTTATGGTTCCATCATATTGCTTCGCATGCTAAATTGCAAAGCAAAGAGTCACTTATCGATTTTTTCAATAAATACGTAGGTATGGGAGAGTGGCGCGTTATCGTCCCGTTTCCTCATTCCGTTCTGCCCGTTTTGTTTGCTTGGCTGTGCGCAATTGTGAAGGTATAAAAAATTTGTGCCGCGGGCGAAAGTGTTTCGTTTTTACGGTGGAGGATATAGAGCTTTCTGCGTAAACGTATATTGTTAAACTCAAAGGAAAGAATGCCCTCGGAGTTTTCGCGCAGCACGCTGCGCGAAAGGATGGCCACACCGCGCCCGCCGCGCACTGCGTCCTTGATTTGTTCGTTGGTATCATACTCGGCTGTGATGTGAATTTCCTCCGGATTCAGACCCATTTCGCGCAGAAAAAGCTCTGTTTCTCCGCGCGTGCCGCTTCCGCTCTCCCTGCTGATAAAGCGCTCCTGCTCCAAAAGGCGAATGGGAAAGCCGCTTTTTCTATATTTTCTGTACTTTGCCTGATCCGGAGTAATCAGCATCAAGCAGTCCTCGCCAATAGTCTCAAAGCTGCACTTCGCGTTACGCGCGCGCATACCGCAAAAGCCGATCTCCGCTTTTCTTTCCATGATCTCCGTAACGACGCTGCGGCTGTTTACCTTATGAAGCTCTAAGGTAATATGGGGGTACTGACGGGAAAAATCGTTCAATATCTTTGGCAGCACGGCGCGTACAGGAATAGAGGACGCCGCTACAACAACGCGTCCCTGCTTTGCGCAGGCACATATGCGCACAGCCTCCAGAGCTTCTCTGCGAATTGAAAGCATATTCTGCGCATATTGGTAGAGTATGCGCCCCTCCTCCGTGGGATAAAGCTCCTTCGTGGTACGCATAAACAGCTTTACGCTCAGTTCGCTTTCGAGCGCCGCGATGTGCGCGCTGACGGTTGGCTGCCCAAGATACATTCGTTCCGCCGCACGGGAAAAGCTGCCGCATTCCATTACGCAGACAAACGCTTCAAGCTGTCTTAATTCCATGGCGCACTTCTCCCTTCAAAACAGCGCCGCGCTAAGAGCGCGACGCTGCAATTTGGCGGGAATATGTGGGAATCGAACCCACCTGAGCGGCTATTCACCACCTGCACCGATTTTGAAGACCGGGGGGCACACCAGCACCCATCTACTCCCAAAGGTACTATAACAAAAATAATGTCAAATCGTCAAGAGCGTTTAACCATGCGCCTGTAGTCGCCCTCTTTTTTCGTAATTCGACTGCTGTCCATATACTCGAGAATCGCGAGCGCATACTTGCGGGAGGTTCCCAGTATATCCCGCACTTCGGCAAGCGTGAGGGTATCATGGCTTTCAAAATGCTCGCAAATCTTCTCATAGGCTTTCGTATACGCGTCCTCATGGCAGCAGATCTGCGGGGTAAGCAAAACCAATTCGCCGTCTGTAAAGAGGCTTTCCAATACCTGTCTGCAATCGTTCTGCTCATTTGTCGCATAGGTCGCGATCACATCCTCAATGGCGGCAGGCTCGATCCCTGCCTGTAAAAAATACGCAAGCAGCTTTGTCTTGATCGCGCTTTGGCGCTTGGTGAAGTTCACCGTGAAGTCCGGCAGCGCATACCGCTGTGCGCGCCTTGCTATATGTCCTTCCTTGCATAGCTCGCCAAGGAGCGCGTCCGCGATGGATTGATTCAGGCTTTTGAAAAGCTTCTGACGCAGCTCCGCAACCTTTGCTCCCGCATGGAGCGGGTTTTTTTTATGGTACGCCTCAAGCAGCGCCCGGCATTCGTCTGCAAGCTTATCGAGCACCTCTGCCGAAACATATCGTCCCGGCATCGGCTCTGCGATACGCCCGTGCGCAAGAAGATTTTGCAGCTCGCTTTCAAGCTCAGGCTCCTCCATATCCAGCTTTGCCGAAAGCTGCGCTCTCTCAGGGAGCGCTGTCGCAAATTCTGTTATGACCTGTGCGACCCGGTCTCCCGAGGAACCGCTTTCTTTGATCTTTAGCATCTCAAGAACGGACGGCACATTGCGCTTATGTTTTTGGGGTGCGTCGTCAAGGATGACGCCGCCGCCGATCGTTTCCAAGGGAGAATAAAAGCGTATCACGAAGCGGTCTCCGTTTTTTGTCGCCACAGCTTCGCTCATGCGAAGCTGTGCATAGCAGCTTTCGCCCGGCTGCAGCTCATCTCTGTCCAGCAAAACCACGGTTGCAAGCAGTACCGTTGTGCCATGGTAGAAATGCACATGCGAATTATTGCTGATGACGCGTTTGGAGGCCTTTAGATTTTGCACTCTTACATCCAGCATGTAGGATACCCGGACGCTTTCGGGCTGTACGAGCATATCGCCGCGGGCGATGTCGCTTTTATGCAGCCCCGCCAAATTGACCGCCACACGCTGTCCGGCGTATGCGCTTTCCACGTCCTTACCATGCACCTGCAAATTGCGGATGCGCGTCGCCGTTCCTGACGGAACGAGCTGCGCCGGAGCTCCTTCCTGCATACAGCCCTCGATGAGCGTGCCGGTCACGACCGTACCGAAGCCGTCCACCGAAAATATACGGTCGATGGGAAGGCGGAATGCGATGCGGCTGCTTTTTTCCTCCGTTTGCTTCACCAGCACGCGCAAAGCCTCCTTCAGCTCGGCGATTCCTTCTCCGGTACGCGCCGATACCGCGATCATCGGTTTTCCTTCAAGAAAGCTTCCCTTGACGCGCTCGGCGATCTCCTCACGCATCATTTCGAGCCATTCTTCGTCTACCAAGTCCTTCTTTGTGATCGCCACAAGCCCGTCTTTGACGCCAAGGAGCGACACGATGTCAAGATGCTCAACGGTCTGCGGCATAAAGCCTTCGTCCGCTGCCACTACAAGCATACACAAGTCTATACCGCCCGCGCCCGCAAGCATATTTTTTATGAATTTTTCGTGTCCCGGGACATCCACGATACCCGCCTGCGTGCTATCGTCAAAATCCAGATGCGCAAAGCCAAGGTCGATCGTAATGCCGCGCCGCTTTTCCTCCTCCAGCCGATCGGTATCGATGCCCGTAAGCGCTTGAACCAGCAGCGTTTTTCCATGATCTACATGCCCTGCCGTGCCTATGATAACATGCTTCATTGCCATTTTACCTCACTAAGCGCCTGGGTGATCGCCAAAAACTCGCTTTCTCGGAGTGTGCGGACATCCAAAAGGTAAGCGTCATGACTGATGCGGCCAATAATAGGCCGATCCCTCAGGCGCATATGCTCCTCCAGCGCGTCCACGCCGCAGGGCGGACAAAGCGCTACGGCGAAGCCCGGTAAAAGCTGCGTGGGCGCCGCTCCGCCGCCCACCTGATCCTGCGTGTTTACTACCACGGCGGGTATTTTTGCGCGTATAAGCATCTCTAAGAGCGCTCCTGCGCGTGTTTCAAGCGTCTTTACATCGGCGGATAGCATCGACAGGGTCGGAATATCCTCCAGCGCCGTATCCTCCGTATAGCTGCGAAGCGTCGCCTCAAGCGCGCTTAGCGTCAGCTTGCCTACGCGCATGGCCCGATTAAGAGGATGCCTCTTTAGCTGATCCAAATATTGCTTTTTCCCCACAATAATGCCAGCCTGCGGGCCACCCAGCAGTTTATCGCCCGAGAAGCAGACCACATCCACGCCCGCGCGGATGGATTCCTGCACGGTCGGTTCTCCCCGTATGCCCAAATAATTCAGATCCGTAACAAGGCCGCTCCCCATATCCTCTATGACCGGCAATCCTTTTTCGCGTCCCAAGCCTACAAGCTCGTCGAGCGTCACGCTTTGCGCGAAGCCCATAATCTTATAATTGCTAGTATGCACCTTAATCAGCGCGCGCGTGTTTTCTCCCACGGCCTTTTCGTAGTCTCGCAAATAGGTTTTATTGGTCGTGCCTACCTCGCGCAGCGTACAGCCGCAGCTTTCCATAATTTCGGGAATACGAAAGGAACCGCCGATCTCCACCAGTTCTCCGCGCGAGCAGATAACCTCGCTCTTTGATGCGAGCGCCGTAAGAATCAGCAGCACCGCCGCCGCGTTGTTATTGACGACAAGCGCGCTCTGCGCGCCGGTGAGCTTTTGCAGCAAAGCTTCCACATGCGCATAGCGCTCGCCCCGCTCGCCACGTTGTATATCATATTCAAGCGTAGAGTACCCCCTCGCTACGTCCGTCAAGGCTTCAACCGCCCTTTGGGATAGACAGGCACGCCCCAAATTCGTATGCAGCACGACGCCCGTCCCGTTGATCACGCCTCGAAGGGAAGGCAGACTTTGCCGCTGTATCAGCGTGCGGATGCGCTCTAAGAGTTCTTCACGATCGGGCAGCGCCGTAACGCGATTGCAGAGCAGCCCACTCCTCAGCTCCTCGAGTGCCGCGCGCACGGCTTCCTTTAGCGTAAGCGCGGGTACGTCTTCGCAGCGACAGAGCAATTCCGGCCATTGCAGTATTTCATCCACCTTCGGTATGCTACGCAGCAAGCTTTCGTTCATCGTGCGCCCTCCGTTTCAATCCTGCTTTCCAAGGAAATGGATATGTTCTGCTATGAAGTTTATCATAGTTTGGCAGCGGAAGAAAGAGCCGATTGTCCGCAGCTTGGCATGTAGAGCTTACAGGAGTCCTCAATGATGATTTTATAGAAAATCCTCCCGAAAAGTTTTGATTATGAAAAGAAACAAAAGTTTAGGGATTCTGTAACAGATTCGTGATGAACGCAGCGCCCGGTCGTGGTATTATCATCTTGCAAGTGAGATCGTGGTAATGAAAGTTCCCCCTTTCAGACACTAACCGATATTCAGGCTCCGTAAACGCGGAGCCTTTACTTATGCCATCGGATACCCTGATGAAAACTCTAAATGCTACGTTGGCTGCGTGATGGTACTTTTTGCAGTATGCCTCATGCCGCGCCCCGAGAAGAACGTACCAGACAGCCGGGGATACTGTGAAGGAAGATGATTGCATGCAAAGAATTGATTTGAACGGACAAACGGCAGACGGTCCCGTCGTGATGATTTTCACGGAAGGTACAGTAATCAAGCCAAAGTCATGGCTCTTGCCTTACTATTTTAGCAGGTATGTGCCTGTCGGTGACGCGGTCGCTAAAATAACAAGATGGCAGGCTCAAGGCGCTAGGATCGTTTACTGCACTTCACGGAAGCGACAGAAAGCCGATGTGATAGCAGATCTTCTGCGGCGTTATTCTTTTCCGGGGGAATATGTGGCAGCGCGAACGGACGATTCATACAAAGACGTCACGGAAACCATACGCCCGGACGTGCTTATAGAGGATGACTGCAAGAGCATAGGTGGCGCATGGCAGATGTGCATCACCCATGTTGAGCCCGAGTTGAAGCATACGATGCGCTCCGTTGTAGTACCCGAGTATGGCGGCATCGATATGTTGCCAGATGATCTGGACACGCTTATGCGTAGGCAGACAACATGAACGCTGAAAATCAAGGCACAGGTGGAGCGGCACAGCATTTCAATGTTGGAACGCAGAATAAGCTCAAGCTGATGCACCG
>CAZNJN010000022.1:0-2816 GCA_964573365.1 uncultured Oscillospiraceae bacterium | reverse complement strand
AGCAGAATGAGTATGCTGCATTTCTTTGACAGACCGACAATCAAAATATGTTTTTGCACGCAGGCAAAAATCTGCTACAATACAGATGAATCCTTTTGAAGGGAGAGCATTTCTTGGAAAACTTCATGATGACAGAAAAAAACAAACCGACTTCTACTGGCACGCGTTCTGTTCACCAGTGTTTATTGTGCTACGGTGCGCCCTGCACGAAGGTATGCCCAACAGTCGATCCCGCACGGATTCTCCGTTCGCTGCGATTTGATAATGCCGCCGGCGCCAGCTTGATGCTGGATGGGAAAGCAGCTTGCAGCGGTTGTGCGGCGCAATGCGTCGCAGTCTGCCCTGCCGGAGTGCCTATACCTCAAATTATAAAAGAGCTGTGTGACGCTTCGCAATACATAGAGGAGGCTCCGGAAGCCGAGCGTATCGATCTTTCCTGTGAGATTTGCGGAGTAAGGCTGGAGAATCCCTTCCTGCTTTCGTCCTCTGTTGTCGCCAGCAGCTACGATATGTGCGCACGAGCCTTTGACGCAGGCTGGGCAGGCGTCGCGTTCAAAACGATATGCCTTATGGATATACATGAGGCTTCGCCGCGCTTTTCGGCGCTAAAGGGCGGCGACGGTTCATTTTACGGCTTTAAGAATATCGAACAGCTTTCAGATCACTCTCTGGAGGATAACCTGTCGTGCTTTCAAAAGCTGAAAACCGATTATCCTACCAAGGTAATCATCGCTTCCATCATGGGACGTAACGAGCAGGAATGGGAATATCTTGCTGCAGCCGTTACCCTTGCGGGCGCGGATATCATCGAATGTAACTTCTCTTGCCCAAATATGGAGGAAAAGTGCGTAGGTGTTGACGTAGGTCAAGATCCCGACGCCGTGCGCCGTTATACAGCGGCGGTACGGCGGGGTAGCAGTCTGCCGATACTTGCAAAGATGACGCCCAACCTTGCGGATATGCGCCCTGCCGCAAGAGCTGCCGTTGAGGCGGAGCAGATGGAATATCCGCGATCAACACCATAAAAAGCCTTACCAACGTCAATTTGGATACCTGTACCACCGCGCCGTCCGTGCGCGGATATTCGGCTATAGGCGGGTATTCGGGAACCGCAGTCAAGCCGATCGCGCTTCGATTCATAGCGGAACTGGGCGGCGACGAAAAACTGAAAAATGCGCATATAAGCGGTATGGGCGGCATTGAAACGTGGCGCGACGCTGTGGAGTTTCTGATGATGGGCGCGAGCAGTTTGCAGGTAACGACCGCCGTTATGCAATATGGTTACCGTATCATCGACGACCTGCTTTCGGGGCTTCGTATCTTTATGGCGCAACGAGGCTACAAGCAGGTATCGGAGCTTATCGGCCTGGCGCTTGAAAATGTGGTGGATACGAACCAACTTGAACGCGATACGATTCAGTACCCGAAATTCAACCGTGACCGCTGTGTGGGATGCGGACGCTGCTCTATTTCCTGTATGGATGGCGGACATCAGGCTCTGCGCTTCCATTTGGAAACGCGACGGCCGTCCCTTATCCCACAGAACTGCGTAGGCTGCCATCTGTGCGTACTCGTTTGCCCAAAGGGCGCAATTACGAGCAGCGGAAAGCGGATACCTGCAAAGCGCTGACGCAAAACAATAATCCAAATAAGCAGTGTGGTGATGAAGGCTGCTTTGATCATTGTAGGATCCTCGTCTTCCAGTTTGATTGACGATGAAGTGATTCCCGCGGGGATATAACAAACATACTGCTTTATCTCAATGGGTTCATATAGTATAGTTTCTTATATGCTGAATTTTCTCGCTTAGTTGCTTTGCAATAGGCATCTACGACGAAGTAAGCAGCAGACAAATTAATTGGCATTCGTGCGGAGTGGGAATAGAATGAGTTGTTTGAAATACAATGGCTATAATGTCTTTTATGAAGAATATGGAAATGGTAAACCCCTGATATTGCTTCATGGAAATACAGCGTCAAGTAAAATGTTTTTGCCCATAATACCGGAACTATCAAAAAATCACAAAGTAATAGTAATGGACTTTTTAGGATGTGGTCAGTCAGACCGATTGGAAGAATGGCCGCTTGACCTGTGGTTTCAATGGAGTGAACAAGTTGCTGCATTATGCGACAAGAATCATTTGAAAAAAGTCAATGTCATAGGTTGTAGTGGTGGTGCTATAGCTGCCATCAATTTTGCGCTCGAGCATCCTGACAAGGTTCATGCTGTTGTGGCTGATAGTTTTGAAGGTGTTACGGCAAACGCATCTGTTACAGCCCAGATTCGCATAGGGCGTAATTATGCCAAACAGAATGAAGGCTTTCGCAATATGCTCAAGACGATGCACGGTGATGATTGGGAGCGTGTAATTGATTCAGACACAGAAGCAATAGTAGGTCATGCAAAGAAAATCTGCAATTTTTATCACAAGTCTCTATCTGAGCTTTCCGTTAAATTACTTCTCATGGGAAGCAGTGAAGACGAAATGTTCCCTAAGGGTCATTACGAAAAGCTTTTTGATGATCTATGTTCTCAAACCTCGAATGCATCAATGCACATTTTTGAACATGGCGAGCATCCGGCTATGATGAGCAATGCAAAAGAATTTTTGCTTTTATGTGAGAACTTTTTTGCTGAAGCCTAAAGGAATACTAAAAAATGAAAATTTTCAGTCTATAGGGCAGCCATACCTTCGCAATGTTGCTCTTTTGCAAAGCAACCACATAACAGCATAATCTTTTAAGGCACTCCGAAAGGGGTGCCTTTTTCACACTATTTTTCGGAAAGGAGATGGTCGTGCGGCGGATAATTTTGGA
>CAZNJN010000021.1:17230-18912 GCA_964573365.1 uncultured Oscillospiraceae bacterium | reverse complement strand
CTTGCAAACTTGAAGCACTGTACGCCCCACGGAAAGCCGACCACGGTGATGCACCAAAGCAGACCCGCTAAAAACCACCCTAGCCAGAGCCAGAAACCGGCAACGACAAACCATAAAAGATTACCCAAAAAGCGCATGACCTACTCCTTATCGTGTTGTTGAAAGAAGCATATCACAGAGAAAAAAGGACTGCATTAAAAAGAGATTAAATAAAACTTAAATAAGAAAACATGGAGGATGAGCGCATAGCAGGTATAAAAGGGAAGAAAGCGAAACGATAGAACCTTTACGGGATTTTGGGGTGGATAAAAGTAAGAAAGCCCATTTCCTTTGCTTGACATATGCACTTTGACATGCTATATTTGAATAAAAGTAAAACGTTTTGTTTTACGCAATCCCTTTAAGCAGCAAGTCGAACCCATAAAAACAGCGAACCTACGCTTTTCTAGGTATAAACCGTCATAACTTTGTGCTTACAGACAACCCAAAAGCCTAAAAATAGAAGCGGAATACCTAAAAAACCGGCATTTATCGCAAAACGTTTTACCAAGCACGGCAGAGAATCGAAAACATCTTGTATACTGGGCAAAAAGCCTTGTCAATATTATCAAAGGAGAGGAAAATATGAATCGTTATCATACTGCATTACCGAAACTGGGTATTCGTCCCTGCATAGACGGCCGTCGCAACGGCGTGCGTGAAGGGCTTGAGGAGCAAACCATGGGTATGGCTTTAGCCGCGAAAAAGCTGATTGAGGAGAACGTCAAATATCCTAACGGCGAAACGGTTCAAGTCGTGATTGCCGATACTACCATCGGCGGTGTTGCCGAGGCGGCTATGTGTCAGCAGAAGTTTGAAAAAGAAGGCGTACAGGTCACTCTGACGGTTTCGCCCTGCTGGTGCTATTCTACCGAGGTTATGGATCAAGATCCTATGACGATCAAAGCGGTTTGGGGCTTTAACGGCACGGAGCGTCCGGGCGCGGTATTTCTTGCGGCTGTGAACGCCGCATATTCGCAAAAGGGATGGCCGAACTTCTCCATTTATGGCCATGACGTTAAGGATGCCAGCGACGGCGAGGTTCCCGAGGACGTAAAAGAAAAGATTCTGCTTTTTGCAAAGGCCGGCATCGCCGCAAAATGTATGCGCGGGAACTCCTATTTACAGATCGGCTCGATGTGCATGGGTATCGCGGGCAGTATCCTTAACCAGGATATGCTCCAGCATTATTTCGGTATGCGCAGCGAATCTGTGGATGAAACGGAAATCCTTCGCCGCATCGACAAGGGCATTTACGATCATGACGAGTTCAAAAAGGCGCTTGCGTGGACAAAGGAAAATTGCAAGCAGGGCTTTGATAAAAACCCCAAGGATATGCAGCCTGACGCGGCCGGCTATGAAGCGCAGTGGGAATTTGTTGTCAAGAGTATGCTGATCGTGCGCGATCTGCTCATTGGCAATCCCCGCCTTGCAAAGCTTGGCTTTGTGGAAGAATCCTGCGGACATAACGCGATTGTCGGCGGTATTCAGGGACAGCGCCAGTGGACGGACTACAAGCCGAACTTCGACTTCCTTGAAGCGATGCTCAACAGCCAGTTCGACTGGAACGGACTGCGTGAAGCCTTTGTACTCGGTACAGAAAACGATACGCTCAATGCCATGACGATGCTCCTTGAGCATCT
>CAZNJN010000021.1:13216-17220 GCA_964573365.1 uncultured Oscillospiraceae bacterium | reverse complement strand
GAATCCCATCTCTTCAAGTTTAGGATTGCCCTGCATCAGGTCGCGGATAATGATGGTCATTTTCACGACAAACTCCCAATCACTGTCTTTCGCCGATGTGCGTACCTACTGGAGTCCCGAAGCCGTTAAGCGTGTAACGGGTAAGGAGCTTACAGGCCACGCGAAAAACGGCATCATCCATCTGATCAACTCCGGCGCCGCCGCACTTGACGGAACGGGTGCTGTTACCGGCAAGGACGGCTGCCCCACAATCAAGCCCTTCTACGATATGGAAAAGCAGGACGCTCAAGCCTGTCTTGATAAAACCGACTGGTGTCCGGCGGACCAATTCTATTTCCGCGGCGGCGGATTCTCCAGCCACTTTATCGGCGGCACCCGCGGCAATATGCCTGTTACGATGGCTCGCTTGAACGTGGTAAGCGGACTTGGCCCCGTGCTTCAGCTTGCGGAAGGCTACACCTGCGAGCTTGATCCCGAGGTACACAACGCGCTTGACAAGCGCACCGACCCCACTTGGCCTACCACATGGTTTGCTCCTCGTCTTACAGGGAAGGGTGCCTTCACGGATGTTTACAGCGTGATGGCGAACTGGGGCGCCAACCACGGCGCGTTCTGCTATGGCCACTGCGGCGCGCAGCTCATTACTCTTGCGTCCATGCTGCGCATCCCCGTTTGTATGCATAATGTACCGGAAGAAAAGATATTCCGTCCCACTGCATGGGCAGCCTTCGGAACCTCTGATCTTGAAGGTGCGGATTACCGGGCCTGTGCCGCGTTTGGGCCTCTGTATAAATAAGTAAATTTTCCTCCTCCTATATAAAGCCCACGGAAAGCAGGTCCGTGGGCTTTTGCCTTTGGTGAAGGGAAATGTGAAAAATAGCACTCTGCATGCTTGAGTGCTAGTTTTCACATTTTCATTACATCCTCACCCTATTTTTGCAACAATGCTTTGGTATTCTAAAGACGTTCCAAAGGGAACAATACTATAAATACAGTTTGAATGGAGGATAAAGACTATGTTCGGACTTACACCATATGAAAACAAGCGCGGCGCAATCAGCTATAATCCCTTTAGTGAGCTTGAAAACATGCAGAGGGCATTCTTCGGAGAGGATTCGCTGGCGGAATTTAAGACCGATATTCAGGATAATGGAGAGAGCTATCTGCTTGAAGCGGATCTGCCCGGCTTTAAGAAGGAGGACATCCATATCGATCTGGATCAGGACTTTATGACGATCCACGCGCAAAGACATTCGGAATATGAAGAAAAGGATAAAAAGGGCAACTATGTGCGCTGCGAGCGCTCCTATGGCTCTTATTCTAGACGCTTCGACCTTTCCGGCATACAGATTGACGGCATCACCGCAAGCTATAACGACGGCGTACTCAAACTGAACATGCCTAAAAAGCAGAAAACGGTTCCCGCCGCGCACCGCTTGGAGATTCAGTAAAGCCAAAATAGAACCGCGCAAAGCATAAAGAGAGAAGTAAAAAAGAGAAGCCGCGAGAGAAAGCGGCTTCTCTTTTCTGCTTTGATAAATCAATAGCGCTTGCGCGCCGTTAAAATGTTTTTACCGTTTTCATATGCATAGAACAGCTCGTCCATGCTCTTTTTTACCATAAAGATGCCAAGCCCGCCAATGCCGCGCTCGTCAAGGGAAAGCGTGGTGTCCGGTTCGGGCGCAAGCAGCGGATCATAGGCGACGCCATTATCAATAAAGCGAAGCTGTATCTCATGATCCCAAGCGCGGCAGGCAACACACATTTTTTCAGCGCGGCTGTAGCTGATGATATTAGAAAGCACCTCATCAATTGCAATTTCGAGCTGCATGCAAATCTTTATCGGGCAGTTTATCGATGCAAGCAGAGCGGAAACGAACGAGGTTGCGCTCTGGATTGAAGCAAGCTCAACAGCAAGAGGGAGAAGCACTTCTTCTTTGATAAAAACATCGGGATCTTTGCGCACAAGCATTACGCTGCTTTGCGCAATAGTAAAAACCTCCTCAAAGCCTAAAGATTTTTTTAGTGCGATGCCGCCGTCGCTGACACAAAAGGTGAATAGGTCGGCAAAGTGATAGCCTTCCAGCGATCGAGTGCGAAGCTGATTGCGAAACGCATGGATCAGCAGATGCATTATGCCCTTGGAGCGGTAGGCGGGATCAACGATCGCGTCTAAGATGAGCATATAGTTTGGCGAACCGAGCGAAAGCGGGAGAACGTCCTCTACGGATAGGTCGGTGTCCACATAGGTTTTTTCCTTAAATATCTTTTGATAGATTTTCTTGCTGACGGGATAAACGCAGAAGGCGCCGATCACTTTTTGCGCTTCGAGCGCGAAGAAAACGAAGGACGGGCATTTGCGGTAACGCGCGGTGCAGAGCGCGTGATCGCCAACGGTACCGCCGCCGTAGAATGCGGTTTCCAGATCAAGCACTTCTTGAAAATACTCGTCGTTTGGCGTTTGACTGAACAGAATCGTAATCATGCCATAGCATCCTTTCCGGCACAGGGCCCAAAGTAAGACAGACTGAGCATCGTGATGTCGTCAAACTGCGGCGCGTCTTTGACAAAGGCGTCCAGACTTTGCTTGATCTCGGGCAGGAGCGCGCAAGGAGACATATCCTTGTGCGCGTTGAGCGCTTCAAGTAGACGCCCTTCACCGTAGAGCTCGTTTTCCGCGTTTGTCGCTTCGGTTACGCCGTCGGTATAAAGAAAGATCGAGGAACCGGGTAAAAGCAGGATCTCCTGCTGACGGTAACGGACAGTCTCCATGCCTGCAAGTACAAAGCCGGCTCTAAAGCTTGCATAGGAATAAGCGCCGTGCGGTTCACGGATTAGCGGAGGATTATGTCCCGCGTTCACTACGTTTAGCTTGCCCGAGCTGAGTTCAAGTATGCCCATCCAAGCGGTGACGAACATTTCGGCTTCATTGTTGTCGCAAAGCTGCTCGTTGGCGCCGGTGAAGACCTCTGATGGAGACTTACCCGTGATCGCGCGATCCTTGATTGCGTTTTTGGCGTTGACCATGAACAGCGCGGCCGGCACGCCTTTGCCGGAGACGTCTGCGATCACGATGGCGAGATGGTCGCTGTCCACCATAAAGAAATCGTAGAAATCGCCGCCGACCTCCCTCGCGGGCGTCATCGTTGCGAAAATATCAAACTCGCGGTGATCGGGGAAGGCGGGAAAATGGCTGGGCAGGAACGAGGACTGAATCTTTGTCGCCACTCGAAGGTCGGCAGCCGTACGCTCACGTTCCGCCGTTGCGTTGTTGATATCCTGAATATATTGCACAATATCGCGCGTCATTTGATTGAAAGCGTCTGCCAGCGCCTCAATTTCATCACCGGTGCGAACGACGAGCTGCATACCGTGCAGACTCTCCTCATTTTCGGCGGTCGAGACAAAGCGAACGGCGCCATCCACAATCTGCTGCAAGGGATTGATCATGCTTTGGCGCATATAAATCTGATAGACCAACTGGAAGACAAGCAGAATAATGAACGCAGTTAAAATCGCCGCCCGTAAAAAAGAGGAAAGCGTCTTTTGGACGATTTGTATGTCTAGATCCGCACCTACGACCAAATAGGGCGTGCCGCTCTGGTCGTTGACGATTGTGAATACGGTCATCAGATTGCCGTATCTGCTTTCTGTCACATAGGTCTTGGGCGCGTCGGGATCTGTAAGGAGTCTGTTCGCCATTTGAATCTGTTCCGCCGAATAGTCCACGTCCTTGGCAAGAAAATCGCCCAAGTCATAATGCCCCGAATCGCCCTGCTGCGTACCCTGTACAAATACGCGAAGGCCGTCCGGCTCGGGATGATAGCTGTAAAGGTATTCCAAATGATTTTCTCGGCTCAAGGTGATAAACTGCTCCTTGATCCGCTCGTAAGCTTCATCCTCGGCGCTCTCTCCCGAACTGTTCTTGGCAGCTTCGATGTAAGAACGGATTCTATCGCTTGGCACATATGCGGCCGCCGTATTCACGATGCCGCTGAGCCGTT
>CAZNJN010000021.1:8282-13206 GCA_964573365.1 uncultured Oscillospiraceae bacterium | reverse complement strand
CGTTCTGCATACATAGAGTGCATGCTTCGGGAAAAGTGCTGGTATGCGATGAACAGGACAGCGGCGCAGATGGCGATGGACAAGGCAAAGCTTGCGATCGAAAACTTGGTGCGCAGATGAATCCTTTTGTGAGTAGCTTTCAAATTCATTTCCTCCGCTGCAAATTGTAATATTTCAGGGCTTTTTGAAGGATATAGGTAATTCTAATGCACGCGAGGGTAAAAAGCAAGAAGCGCGGCGCGCTATGGCTGTGGCGGTAAAGCTATGATATAATCTAAAAACGAAGAAAACCGAAAATGATATGTATGGAGATATGTATGAAAAAGAAAACGATATGGATGTTTGTTGCCTTGGCGGTTGTAATGCTGCTTGCGCTTTGCCTGTATATGCTCCGGACGAACCAGGCGGCACAGGGCTTCAAAACCATCACGGCTGATGTTGTATTTGAGGATGGCTCACAACATCATTATGTGATCAAAACAAAGGCGGAGACCTTGCGCGAGGCGCTAGAAGCACACAAGCTGATCACCGGCGAGGAATCCGCCTATGGACTTTTTATAACGGGCGTGGATGGCGTGGAGGCGGACGAGTCCAAACAGCAATGGTGGTGTATTTTGAAAAACGGCGAGCAGCTTAACAACGGAGCCGAAACGGAAATGATTGCCGACGGGGATAGATATACGCTGGAGTTGAGGACGGGCTATTGAAAACGCTGCGGCAAATTACGGCTGCCGCGCTTTTAAGTGCCATTCTCTACGCGCAGCAGGTCGCGCTGGCTTTTTTGCCCAACATTCATCTATGCGCGCTTTTAATCATGCTCTATACGCTTTGCTTCCCCCGCTTTACACCCATGATCCTTGCTGTATTCATTCTGCTCGAGGGTCTTACCTACGGGTTTGGTATTTGGTGGCTGTCCTATTTATACATCTGGCCGCTGCTCGCGTTTTTGACATGGCTTTTGCGTAAAAATGAATCGCTTGGTTTTTGGGCTGCACTAAGCGGTTTGCATGGCTTTTGCTGCGGTGCGCTTTTTTCGCTGCCGTATTTATTCATCGGAGGCTTTTCTGCGGCCTTTTCTTATTGGATAGCAGGGATTCCTTTCGACATTGTTCATTCCCTGGGAAATATTGTGATTACGCTTGCTTTATGGAAACCGCTCTATAAGCTGCTGTGGAAATATCGCATATTTTTGGGTGAAGACGGGAATGAACGACTATAGCTGGACAGTAGCGGCAAAAGGTTGTAGAATGTACGCTGAATCATGTGCGCGAGTGCCTAGAGGTCGCCTTCCCATCCCGCGCATACAATAATAGATGGGAATAGCATGAAAGAACAGCCGGAGAACCGAAGCCTGGCTTAACTGAGAAAGACGCTCAAGCCGGCTAGGGGAACGCTGCTTAACATGCGAGACGGGCAAAAGGAGAAGCTTGAAATGAAATATAGATTTACATCCATGCAGTTGCTGGCGGCCGGCTTTGCACTGCTGATTCTGCTGGGCGGTACTTTACTGTACCTGCCTGTTTCTACGCATGAGCAAATTCCCTTTGTTGACGCGGTTTTTACGGCGGCTTCCGCAACCTGTGTAACAGGGCTTGTGGTCTACGATACGTTTTCTCAGTTTACCCTTTTTGGCCAAATCGTGATCCTGCTGCTCATACAGATCGGCGGTCTGGGCTTTATGACGGTGGCAATCCTTTTTTCCATGCTCGTGGGAAGGCGCATCGGCTTGCGGGAACGCTCCATGCTGATGGAGGCAATGGGCGCGTGGAAGGTCGGCGGCATCGTCCGTTTGATCAAACGGGCATTGATTGGCACGGCGATATTTGAGCTTTCGGGTATGCTGCTGCTCTCGCTTCGGTTCTGCCCGCGTTTTGGATTTTCAACAGGCCTGTGGTATGCGCTCTTTCACTCGGTTTCCGCGTTTTGCAATGCCGGCTTTGATTTGATGGGACGCATCGAGCCTTATAACTCGCTTATGGCGTTTCGGGGCGACGCGATTGTGAACTTTACAATCATGACCTTGATCGTCTGCGGCGGCCTCGGCTTTTTTCTTTGGAGCGACGTTATTGATAAAAAGTGGCGCTTTTCGCGCTATCAGCTTCATACGAAAATTATGCTCACTGTGACGCCGCTGCTGATTCTCGTGGGCGCGGGCATCTTTTTTGCTTTGGAGTATCGGGGCGTACTTGCGGATCTGCCGCTTGGCGAAAAGCTTCTTGCATCTTTATTCCAATCCGTATCGCCAAGAACCGCCGGTTTTAATACGCTGGATCTGACGGCACTGCACGGCGGAAGCCGCATGCTCACAATCATTCTCATGTTTATCGGCGCAGGCTCGGGCTCCACGGGGGGCGGCGTGAAGGTAACGACGTTTTTTGTACTGATTATGTCTGTTGTGGCAAAGGTACGCAATTATGACAGTATCGCCGCTTTCAACAGGCGCTTTGAGGATGAGGCGCTCAAAAGCGCAAGCACGGGCGTTACGATGTATTTGAGCATTGCGATTGCCGGTGCGTTTATTCTCTGCGCACAGGGCTATTCTATGGATGAGTCTCTCTTTGAGGCGTTCTCGGCGATGGGTACGGTGGGTCTAAGCCTGGGGGTCACTCCGACGCTGCCTCTCCTTTCGCGTATTGTGATCATCCTCTTGATGTACGGCGGCAGAGTGGGAAGCCTTTCTGTCGCGATGGCTATGGTTCGACGCAAGGAGCATGCCCGTGTGAAGAACACGGTTGAAAAGGTGATCGTCGGCTAACGGAAAAAGAGTTGAGGATCATCGTTGAATAACAAAGACGGATAACAAAAACGGCCTGTTGCGGCAACTGCAACAGGCTGTTTTTGTGAAATAAGGAGGTTCCAGACTTATGAGAAACAAATTTGCGCGTTGTCTCTCATATTTTCTGTATTCACTATACCATAAGGAGCACTACAAGAAAAGTGACAAAGTCACATGCTAAGCATGAAATTATTTCATGTCGAAAAATGTAAATAGATGCAAGGACCCGCAAAAGCGAGTCCCTGCGTGCTGTGAAACTGATTTTAGTACACCGGAATGATGAGAGTTTCGCCAACGTAAATCTTATCAGGGTTGGCACGGGGATTTGCGTTGAGCAAAGCCGCGACGGTGGTGTTATAACGCTTAGCGATGGCGTAGAGCGTATCGCCCGCGCGCACGGTGTAGGTAATATAGTTGGGCGGATAAACAGGCGGATACGTGGGCGGGTAGGTGGGCGGGTAAGTACCGGAATAAAGCCCAAGGCGCTGCGCAGTCACGGAATCTACGACGCCGGTGACGGGCAGACCGTAGGCGGCTTGGAAGCCTTCCACAGCCCTTTTTGTACGAGTGCCGAAAAGACCGTCCACCGTATAGGTATAGTAGCCCATACTGCGAAGAATATTCTGTAAAGCTGTAACCCTGCTGCCAACGCTGCCGCGACGAAGGATCAAGGGATCGGGCTCCGTCAAAAACGGAGAAAGAAGATCCCAAATCACGGGCGTTACATAACCGTCCGGCGTTAAACCGAATACCTTTTGAAATTTTTTGACGGCTTCTTCGGTTCGAGAGCCGAACACTCCATCAATGTTGCCCACATTGTAGCCTGCGGTTGTAAGCGCCGTTTGCAAACGGACGACGGCCTGACCCCGATCGCCCCTTTTCAAAAAGCCGGTATCCGGCTGTTGATCCGGATAGTAAGGCGGATACGGTGGTATAATGGGCGGGAGCGGCGTCGTATTCATGTACGGCGCGAGAGCCGCCCATGTTTTGGAACCTACAATGCCATCCACTGTCAATCCCATCACTCTTTGGAAATTTTTCACGGCCGCTTCGGTATTCGAGCCGAATATGCCGTCTATCGTACCGGGCGAATAACCGGCGCGTGTCAGCGCTGTTTGCAGCGTGACAACGTCGCTGCCCTTATCACCGCGCCGTAAGATACTCATAACCATACCTCCATGTTTTCAAATTGTCTTGCGATGCTTTTGTATGATTATGATATGCGCGCTCGCATAAAAAAGTGTTGCGCGCAGCTTATTTCTGCGCGCAACATGATAACGTATGTGCTTTTAAGCCTTTGCGCGATCAGCGGCGGAGCGCTTTGGGCTTTGAGAGAATCTCTCCGTAGAGAAAACCTTGACGCAGACTGCCACGGTCAAAGGGAAAATGCCGACAGGGGATGCTTGAGGGATCCTTGATGACATAGGCCTCGCTAGGCATAACGGCGGCGTCCCCCTGCGGAGTACAGGCGTCCTCGATGCCTGTGATGCTACTTTCGGTATGAGAATGGGTACTTTCCGTCATGGGCTGTACGGTATGGGAAAGTACGGCTTGGGGTGCAGGCTTGAAACTGCCGCCAAAGCTCATGCCCTCCGTAGAAGCTGTGCTCATGCTGCCGCTGGCGGCGCTCCGTTTCTGAGAATACTCCGCTTTTTTTGCAGCATAGGTCTTAGCGGAGGATAGATCGGGAAAACGCTCGTCCGCCGCAGCGCGGCTTATGCTTGGCTTGACCTTCGGCGCTTCGGCTACAGGCGCCGAAGCGCCTGCGCCCTGCCGCTGATTTTGCGACGACTTGCGCTGCTGCTTTTTAGAGCTTGAAAGCGCGCTGATCACGACAAGCAAGATCAATAGGATGATGGAACCGCCTGACATAGGATAGTCCGCCTTTCAAAACATGATTTGCGCGAAAGCTTACTTCTGCTGCTGGTTTTCGCCCGCGATCGCATCGCGCATCTTGGTATCGGAGATCACGTTTTGCATGTTGTAATAATCCATAACGCCAAGTTTGCCCTCGCGGAACGCGGTGGCAATGGCCTTGGGTACTTCGGCCTCCGCTTCGATCACGCGCGCGCGCATACCCTGTACCTCGGCTTTGTTTTCCTGCTCCTGAGCAACAGCCATGGCGCGGCGCTCTTCCGCTTTCGCCTG
>CAZNJN010000021.1:0-8272 GCA_964573365.1 uncultured Oscillospiraceae bacterium | reverse complement strand
CGCGCCCACATTTCGGCCAACGTCTACATCCGCGATGTCGATGGAGAGAATTTCAAAGGCAGTACCGGCGTCAAGACCTTTGTTGAGCACGGTACGGGAGATCAGATCCGGGTTTTCCAAGACGTCCTTATGGCTTAGGGAGGAGCCGACGGTTGTGACGATGCCCTCGCCGATACGAGCGATGATCGTTTCCTCGCCGGAGCCGCCAACAAGCCTGTCGATGTTGGCGCGCACCGTAACACGGGCTTTTGCGCGAAGCTCGATGCCGTCCTTGGCGATCGCTGCAATAACGGGTGTTTCGATCACTTTGGGGTTGACGCTCATCTGAACGGCGTTGAGTACGTCGCGACCGGCAAGGTCGATGGCACAGGCGCGTTCAAAATCAAGAGGAATGCCCGCGCGCTGAGCGGCGATCAAGGCGTTGACGACACGGTCTACGTTGCCGCCAGCGAGATAATGCGCTTCCAGCTTGTTCAGGGGGATGGAGAGTCCAGCCTTTGTTGCCTTGATCATCGGATTGATGATACGGGAGGGCGCCACCTTGCGGATACGCATGGCAACGAGCTGGAAAATGCCGACCTTAACGCCCGATGCTGTTGCGGAGATCCATAGCCCGATCGGCACAAAGCTGAAAAAGAAAGCGAGAAAGACAATGATAAGTACAATAATAATACCCGAGAAAAGAATGTCGCTCATAAGTGAAATTATCCTCCTTTAATCATTACGAATACATAGCAAATCAGATAAATAAAACCGATGAAACAGGGAATACCGATAATAAGCTGAATCCAAGACTTTTTGCGCGCGGCGCGAATGTCCTCATCGCTCATGTCGCTTTGAGGTGGCGCGTAGTCGTTTGCCATTACGGCGCTGATGACTTCGTGCGTGGCACATTTTGGACACTCTCCGTTTTTATCGTTATAAACGGTACCACATTTTTTGCAAAAGTGCAAAGACATACCTATTCAGCCGCCTTTCCGACGGTTATGCGCAGCCCCTCGACACTTTCGATCCTGACGCGGCAGCCCTTATCGATAAATTCGCCATCGCTGACCACATCTAGCTTTTTACCGTTAAATTCCGCGCTGCCCGAGGGACGAAGCGCAGTGACGCATACGCCCTGAGCGCCGACCAAATCCTTCATTTCGGCAAGCGGCGTCGAGCTGCCGTTTACGGATTCATTGAGCACGATACGGTGCAGCTTGCCCTTTGAAAACGCCCGAAACACGAAGAAGGCAAATACGCCGAGCAAAAGCAGGATCAGCGCCAGAGAAATAAGCGCGTGCGCGAAGGAATCGGCGCTTAGAACGATCGAGGCGATCAGCGCGATTACGCCAAGGAGCGCGGGTACGCCCATACCCGGGGTAAACATCTCAAAGATCAATAAGGCAAGACCGACGATCAGGCAGATCACGGCTGCCGGATTCCAAGAGAGTATATAAGAAGCAAAAGTCATAATCATCCCCTCCTCCTATTTTAAGGATACCACATTTGTCTCAAAACAATGTGACGTGACGGTAAAATATTAGAACAATTGAAAGACGTTGGCGTTGAACCAATTTGCAAAGCCAAAGTCCATCACCGGCAGATAACCCTTGCTCATCAGCATCACCAGAAGCATCCAGATCAAGCCCAGAACAACAAGAACCAACAGAAAGATCATAAAGACCATTCCCACGGGCGCGTCGTCCCTTTTCTTTTTACCACGTCTTTTGCTTTGCGCTTTTTCAAGCGGCAGATCCTCGTCGCTGTCAAACAGGTCGGGGATGCGGCGTTCCTGCGGGCGGGGGGGCTGCGAAGGACGCTGCGTCTTTGCCACTTGAGCGCTGCGCTGTGGCTGTAGCTCCTGCCGTTGCGGCTGTAGCTCCTGCCGTTGTGGCTGTAACTCCTGCCGTTGTGCTGTATGCGCCGCCGTTTTTGCCGCCGGCTGATATTCGCGCACAAACTGGGCGCCGGCGCTATAGGCGGGCTGCTGTGCAGTTTGCTTGTCCTGCGCCATTGGCTGCGCTTGAACGACTCTTTGTGCCTGCTCGGTCTGCTTTGTGCGCTGCTGCGCGGCAGAAGCATCTCTTGCAGTGGAAGCGGCAGAAGGGGAAACCGGTGCTTTGGACGCCGCTACGCTTTTTTTTGCATTGCCGATCGGCAAGGTAAGCCGCTGAACGCTCTCGTCCGTCAGCTTGTCGATCCAAGGCGACGGCTCGTCAGGCACAAGCCCCTTTTGCGCCGCTTGTTTAATATTGAGTATGGTGATGCGCGTAGCTTCACGGGCAATCGCCTCATCCGGTGATTTGAGCTTTGCACGGTTGAGTATATGGTTGGCGTAGGTCTGTAAAAAACTGCGCAGCGCTTCCATATCGCCGCCGTTTACTTTTTCAAGCATGGATAATACCCCTCTTTTGACACAATAATACATAATAAGTATAGCGAAAAATACGTGGGCATTCAATACGCACAAGCTACATAAATATTGATAGAATGTTAATTTTGCGGCGAGGCGTGATGAAAAGCAGAAGAAATGCTTGGGATTTTCCATGGCGCGCCATATGGGCGCTTGCGCTGCTGCTTTCTGCGGCGGTGCTTTTGATCCGTGCCTGCGTCTACTATAAGGGCGAGACTGAGGATAGCGCACCGGAGATCTTGAACGAGGGAAGATCGATTCTTGTCTATAACGACGAAACGGGCGCATGTATGAAGATGCGGCTTGAAAGCTATCTGTGCGGCGTGGTCGCGGCGGAGATGCCCGCGTCCTTTGAGAGCGAAGCATTGAAGGCGCAGGCGGTTGCGGCAAGGACCTATACGCTTAGGCGTATGGAAAAGCCCTGCGGGAGAAGCGGTGCGGATATTTGCACGGACAGCACCTGCTGCCAAGCCTATAAGGATACTGAAGCGCTCAAAAAAAACTGGAAAAAGGATTATGAAAAAAATCTTGAAAAGGTGACGGAGGCCGTCAGAGCGACGGAGGGGGAAGCGATCTATTATGAAGGAGAACTGATCGAAGCGCTGTATCATTCTTCTTCCGGAGGAAGGACGGAGGACGCGCAGCATGTTTTTGCACAGGCAAGGCCGTATCTTATCAGCGTTGCAAGCCCGGGCGAGGAAAGCTCGGCAAAATTTAGGGATACGCTTACGCTTTCACGCAGAGACTTTGCAAAAAAAGTGAATAAGGAATGGAAAAACGCAAACCTGAAGGCGTCAAAGCTAAAGGAGCAGGTCAAAATCGTCTCAAGATATGAAAGCGGCAGGGTTGAAACGATCCGCTTGGGA
Organism: uncultured Oscillospiraceae bacterium; assembly: GCA_964573365.1. Taxonomy (GTDB): domain Bacteria; phylum Bacillota; class Clostridia; order Christensenellales; family CAG-138; genus JAQVRG01. The sequence goes on along the minus strand of CAZNJN010000021.1, from coordinate 5,008 downwards.
AAAGCGGAGGCTACGGGCAGGGAGCTTCGCAAGCTGCTTGAGCTTAACAGCGCGAACTTTAGCATTGCTTATACAGACGAGGACGTGATTATATCCACGCTCGGGTATGGACATGGCGTGGGAATGAGCCAATACGGGGCGAATGCCATGGCGCTTGAAGGCGCGGACTATCACGAGATTCTTTCGTATTATTATTCCGGCGTAGAAATCAAATAAAAAGGGATTCCATCGACTGCGGAGCAATGATGGAATCCCAAGCGACGCGAAGAAAAAGCTAATCTCTGCGCGTGCTGTTTGCTATGCTCATTAGGCGCAAAAGGCTGACAAGGGTGGAAAGCACCGCGACCACATAGGTCATGGCGGCGGCGCGCAGTACCTTTTTCGCTCCGTCACGTTCGGATTCTTCAATATAACCGCCCTCCGTGAGCATGGCGATGCCGCGTCTGGAGGCATTGAACTCTACGGGCAGGGTTATAAGCTGAAAGGCAAGCATGGCGCAAAAAAGGTAGACGCCCGCGATAGCCAAATTAAAAGAACCCAAAAGCACGCCGCCCAGCACGATAAAGACGGAGGCGTTGCTTGCAAAGCTGGCGACCGGCAGGATCGCGTTGCGGATGCGAATGGGCGTATAGCCTTCTTCATACTGCATGACATGTCCGATTTCATGCGCTGCGACGGCAAGTGCGGCAACGGAGGAGGAGGGGTAAACGCTCGTAGAAAGACCGACTACATTGGTTTTGGGGTTAAAGTGATCCGTAAGATTTCCGCTGATTTCCGTTACGCTTACGGAGCTGCCCGCTTTTTGCAGAAGCTCGCGCGCCATTTGTCCCGCCTGTACGCGGGAGGAGGCAAGCTGCTGGGAATACTTTTTGTAGGTGCTGCTTACGCGGCTCTGCGCGATAATGCCCAGAAGCATGACTGCAATCAGAAGAAAAAACCAGGAACCGCCGCCATAAAAGTACGGACTGTAATACATAATAACTTCACCTCATACATATTGTACCCACTGTTCATATCCGCACGCAAGTCGTTTCACAGATTTGTTGCAATGATTGCACCTTCCCTTTGATTTGTGCTAATATAAGCTAACAGTATTCTGGTGCGGAGCTTCAAAGGCGCCGCGCTCGAGATAAAATTTTGAAAACACTTACAGGAGGCAATCATTATGGCAAAGGAATTAAAAGGCGCATGTATCATCGGACAGTCGGGCGGACCGTCCTCCGTGATTAACGCAAGCGCATACGGCGTAATTAAGACGGCGCTTGAAAACGAAAGCATTACCGCTGTATACGGCGCGGCGCATGGTATTCGCGGCGTCCTTGACGATGTGTTCTACGACATGGGGAAGGAAGACCCCAAAGAGCTTGAGCTGCTCTTGCACACTCCCTCCTCCGCGCTTGGCTCCGTGCGCTATAAGCTTAAGGACAGCAGCGCGGATGAGACCGATTATAAGCGCATCCTTGAAGTGTTCAAAAAACACGATGTACGCTATTTCTTCTATAACGGCGGCAACGATTCCATGGATACCTGCAATAAGATTTCCAAGTATATGCAGAAGGTCGGCTACGAGTGCCGCATCATGGGCGTTCCCAAGACCATCGACAACGACCTTTTTGGCACGGATCACTGCCCCGGCTTTGCTTCCGCCGCTAAATACATCGCTACCACTGCGATGGAGCTTTATCTGGACGCGCGCGTTTACGATACCGGCATGATCTGCGTGCTCGAGTGCATGGGTCGCCACGCGGGCTGGCTGACCGCCGCTGCGGGATTGGCAAGCGCATTCGGCTGCGGCCCCGATCTGATCTATCTGCCCGAGCGTGATTTCGATATGGAAAAATTCCTTAACGATGTAGAGCGCGTCTATAAGGCAAACAATAAGTGCATCGTCGCCGTGAGCGAGGGCATCCATGATAAGGATGGCAAGTTTATCGTAGAGTACGGTCAGGAGAATGCTCCGCTCGACGCATTCGGCCATAAGCAGCTTGGCGGACTTGCGGCGAACCTCATCAGTGTTATCAAGGGGCGGCTTGGCAATGTAAAATGCCGTGGCATCGAGTTTTCTCTTATGCAGCGCTGCGCCGCGCATATCGCCTCGGAAACGGACGTACAGGAATCCTTCCTTTCCGGCAAGACTGCCGTACTCAAGGCGGTTGAAGGCGTTACCGATAAAATGGTCGGCTATGAGCGCAGCTACGATAAGGACGGCAACTATGTATGCTCAATGAAGCTCTTTGATCTTACCGACGTTGCCAATACCGAGAAGAAGGTTCCGCAGGAAATGATTAACGCCGAGGGCAACAATGTTACGCAGGCCTTTATCGATTATGCGCTTCCGCTCATTCAGGGTCAGCCCAAGATGAGCTTTGAAAACGGTCTGCCCCGCTTTGCAAAGCTGAAAAAAATTGTTGCAAAATAAAGCTACTGTTTATTTTAAGGAGGTTCGCCAATGAGAAAGCCGGTACTTGTCATTATGGCCGCGGGCATGGGGAGTCGCTACGGCGGATGCAAGCAGATCGATCCGATGGATGCTTACGGTAATTTGATCATTGATTTTTCTATCTATGATGCGCTGCGCGCGGGCTTTGAGGACATCGTGTTTTTGATTAAGCACGAAATCGAGAAGGATTTTCACGAGGCCATCGGAGAGCGGATCTCCAAGTATGCCAATGTGAGCTATGCGTTTCAGCAGCTTGACATGCTGCCCGCGGGCGTAAGCATTCCCGATGGACGCAGCAAGCCCTTCGGCACAACCCACGCGATACTCTGCGCGAAAAAAGCGATAGACGGACGCTCCTTTTCCGCCATCAATGCCGACGACTATTACGGTCCTAGCGCGTATAAGCTGATCTATGACTATCTTTGCGCGGAAACGGCGAGTGGCAGGCATGCTTTGGCGGGTTATCCGCTGCCTAACACCCTGACGGAAAACGGTACGGTCACGCGCGGCGTCTGCGAGGTCAAGGACGGGTATCTTACGCACATCGTGGAAAGACTCAAGATTGTCGCGGCGGGCGACGGCTGCGCATATCTGGATGAGGGCGAGCCTGTGTCAATTCCCAAGGAGGCCACGGCTTCTATGAACTTCTGGGGCTTCCAAAACGACATTCTTTCCTTCTTGGAGGAGAGCTTTGCCAAGGTAATCAAAGAAGGTCTTTTGAAAAACCCGCTAAAATTCGAGGCGCTGCTGCCCAGCGACGTGCAGCGCTGCATCGCGGCCGGACGCGGCAGTGTCAAGGTACTGCCAACGCCCGACAGATGGTTTGGCGTGACCTACCCCGAGGATAAGCCAAAGGTGATGGAGTCGATTGCCAAATGCAAGGCGGCGGGACTGTATCCGGAGAAGCTCTGGAGCTGAAAAAACGAAAAAGGGATTCGGACGATCAGTTCGAACCCCTTTTTTGTTAATCAAGCGCTATCGGTCGTTTTGCAGCACAGCCCCCGGAATGCACACGCGCACAGCATCCGCAAAAAGGCTTTCTACTCGGATGTCAACGCCGTAAAGCTCACGTAGCAGCTCGCTTGTTACGATCTCCTTTGGCGTGCCGCAGGCGACGACGCGTCCATCCTTCATAGCGAGGATACGATCTGAAAACTGAAAGCTTTGCTCAGGGTTGTGTGTGGTCTGCACGACGGTATAGCCCGCGCCGGAAAGCGCGCGCATTTTCTCCATTACGCGAATCTGGTTTCCAAAGTCAAGATTTGCGGTCGGCTCATCCATCAAAAGGATTGGCGTGTCCTGCGCAAGCGCGCGCGCCATGAGCACCATGCGCTGCTCTCCGCCCGAAAGTCGGCTGTAGCCGCGTTCAGAAAGATGACTGATCCCCATTTGGCGAAGGGCGTCTTCCGCCCGGGCATACTCCTTTTCACCGGGAGAGGCGGAAACGGGAAGATGATGCGCCGTACCCATCAGCACGGTATCGAACACGGAATAATTAAAGGTCGGATAATGCGCCTGCGGAATGTAGGCAATACGCTTTGCCAGCTCTTTTGGTGTGAGCGTGCGCGCTTCCTCCCCGCCGATCTGAATACTGCCGCTGTAATGGGGGAGCGTTCCGAGTATGCAACGAAAAAGCGTGGATTTTCCTACGCCGTTAGGACCGAGCAGACTTAACAGCTCGTTTGGACGGGCTTCAAAGTCTACGCTTTCAAGCACCTTTCTTTCACCGTAGGAAAAGCCGACGTTTTGCGCCCGTATATTCATAGCGTATTCTCCTTGCGCGTGATGAGATAAAGGAAGAAGGGCGCGCCGACAAAGGCGGTCAAAATGCCGATGGGAATTTCAACGGCAAGCAGATTCCGCGAGAGGTTGTCCACGAGTAAAAGAAAAAGCGCGCCGCCGAGCATAGCGGCGGGCAAAAGCTGCTTGTAGTTATTTCCGACCAGCTTTCGGCAAAGATGCGGAACGACAAGCCCGACCCAGCCGATCAGTCCGCTGACGGAAACCGCCGCCGCCGTCACAAGCGTGGCGCAAAGAATAATGATAAGACGAAGACGAAGCGGATGAGCGCCCAGGGCGCGCGCCTCCTCGTCCCCAAGCGTAAGAAGATTGATGCGCCAGCGAAGCAGAAGCAGCGGAATCAAGCCAAGCAGCATGGGGGGGAGCACAAAGAACAAATTCTGCAGTTTCGCGCCGGAAAGACTGCCCATGAGCCAGTAGGTAATGGCGGGCAATTCATTGGAAGGGTCGGCGACAAGCTTGATAAAGGATGTACCCGCTTGAAACAGCGAGCTTACCATAATACCGGCGAGAATCAGATTGATCGTTCTTTTGCCGGGCGCACGCTGCCCCACAAAGAGGACGAGCGCCACGGTCGCAAGACTCACGCAAAACGCGGCGATGGTCACCACGCGGCTTGAAGCGCCAAGATGGATGGCAAGCGCCGCGCCGAAGGCCGCGCCCTGCGAAGCGCCCAGAAGGTCGGGCGAGGCCATGGGATTGCGAAATACCCCTTGGTAGCTCGCGCCCGCAGCGGCTATGGCGCAGCCGACGAGACAGGCAAGAAGA
>CAZNJN010000020.1:6101-19537 GCA_964573365.1 uncultured Oscillospiraceae bacterium | reverse complement strand
GATTACGTGGAACTCATATGCACGGACAATCTGGTTCATGAAAATCCTATGGTAGCCTTGCGTGGCAAATTCCCGAACATACTTTCCTTCCGTGTTGTGCGCACGGAAGCTGCCGGCCAGAATCTTGCAGTCGCAGAAAGAAGGGCTGCCCTTGAAAAAATCTTCGCTTTTCACCGTCTTCAAACGTTTGCGATACGATCGTTTTTTCATCAAAAACGGACAAATCCAAACAGCTTTTTTCTCCCTATTCCATACTTTATCATACAAAATGCAACTTTTCAATATCATAAAGATCCGTTGCGCCATAAATGTACGGCGGAGTTTTTCATGCCGTACTCTCATTTGGAAGCTCCTTGCTTGCATTTTTATATGGGCTTCAATATTTCGATTTTCAATATTCCTGCTTCAAATACTTGCGTTCAAAACTCTCGACAGACATCGGTTTATCAAGCAGATATCCCTGTATATGGTCGCAACCCATACATTTCAATACTTCTTTTTGTTCTTCCGTTTCGATGCCCTCGGCAATACAGCGCATGTCCAGTTTGTGACTCATTTCGATCAAGCTTTCCAAAATGACATCATTGCGTTTGGACTTTCGCACCTTCTGCGTGATCGCCTTATCAATTTTCAACACGTCTACATCCGAGAGGGACAAGAGACCTAAAAAAGAGTATTCCGCGCCAAAATCATCCAGCGCAACAGGAAAACCATGCTCCCTCAAATTTCCGATAAGGTTAGCCAATTGCCAGCGGTCAAGAAGCTCCTGCGTTTCCGTGACCTCCAGTTCCAAATCCGAACATGGAATATCGTTTTCTTGGCAAATATCCAATACTTTTTTCACGAAGCCTTCTTCAAACATGGTAAAGCGGGACATGTTGAGTGAAAGCGCCATCTTTGCCCGATGCTCCTTGCGCCATCTTTTAAGCGTTTTACAGGACTCCTGCAAAACAAACAAATCGATGTGTGAAATCAAGCCCTCCTTTTCAAGCAAAGGAATAAACTTGCTTGGTTCCATAATTCCCTCTTCCTTGTCTTTATAGCGTACCAATACCTCCGCGCCAAATACGCGCCCCGTATGCAGATCCATCTTCGGCTGCAGATAGATCAAATACTCCTGATGCAGCAGGGAGTCCAGCAGTTTTTTCAAAAGCGCCGGACTGTGCGCATAGGACTCCATATTTTGACTGTAGTATTCCTGCTTGCTCACATACATCAGCTTGTCCGCTTGATTTACAAGCTTTGTGAGATCCATGTTCTCATCAGACCAGACACAGCCGCAGGTCGCAATACGCCTGCGATCCTCAACAAACGCGTCGCGCAGCTTTTTGGCGATTCCGTAAAAATCGTCCCGGTCTATGTTTTCGCAAACAACCAGAAATTCATCCCCGCTCATACGAAAGATCACTCCGTTTGGGAAATTCGTCCGCAGCAAATCCGTGACATGCGTGATGACAATATCGCCGTAGTCGTGTCCGTATGCTTCGTTCATCCGTTTTAGGCCATTGATATCAATGACCGACACGCCTGCTGCCTTCAAGGTTTTCTTCTCAAAATCCTGCTTATACTGCGCGTACATATGCCGATTATAAAGTCCGGTCAGCGCGTCGGTATTATTCATTTGCGCAATTTTTTTATTGAGGCGAAGCTGTTCGGTTTCACGGGAAATGAAATATGTAAGATTTACAAGAAAATCTATATCATCCGTATGAGAAGAAGGCTCATCCACGATCAAAAAGCCGCGCAGTCTTTCTTCTACGGAGAAAGGTACCCCGATCAAACTTTGGACTCCTTGTGCTCGAAGCGTATTATACTCATCTTCTCTTCCTTCTCCAAGCGCACCGACGTCCTTAATTTGGATGACTCCCTTGGTATTAAACTGCTCAATCCAAAAATGCATGATCTCAAGCGGAACAGCCTGTAAATTTTCTTTTTCGGAACCGATCCCGCTTTTGCATACCTCAAAGGTGTTTTTCGCAATTTGTTTTTCCCAATCCAGCTCAAAGATATAGGCTCTCTCGCCATTGTAATAAAATAAGATCGTTTCGAGTATCGTCTGTATCGCAGTATCAAAATCATCGGCAGCGATCAATCGGTGTAAACACTGCGTTACGCTTTTTGCCGTATCAAGCATTTCTTTTGTTTCAAACTCGGCTTCTCTCATCGCGATCCTCACAAGTAAAAAGATAGGAATTTTTTATATGTTTTTGCTGAAATAGCATGAACTTAAACGTTCTCTCTTTTGAATAGTAAACTTATGCATAGGATTTGTCAACATTTCCCGTTTTCGCTTATGATTGTCATCATTTTACAGAGATTTATGCTACTTTTGATAGAAATACGATATATAGTCATTCAGATTATCGTATGAAATTCGTTGAATATCCTCGTCCGAATAGCCAAGTCTCTGAAGTTTTTCCCACAGCAGGGGAAAATCTCGGCTGTTATGAATATCGCGGGGGAAGCAATTCATTCCGTCAAAATCCGAACCAATACCAACGTGCTCTATACCGATCAAACCCGCAATATGCTCAATATGCTTGATGACGTCCTCCGAAGTAACCTCGCCTTTTCCAAGCTGGCGCGGGTAGAAGTTTACACAAACAAGTCCGCCCGTATTCGCGATTGCCTTAATCTGTCGATCCTTCAAGGATCGTTTGCTATCATAAAGAGCGCGCGCGTTGGAATGCGATGCAAAAATCGGCTTTGTCGTCCTTTCGAGCACGTCGTCGATTCCAGCTTCATTCAGGTGCGCGGTATCTACCGCGATACCCAGCGCGTTCATCTTTTCTACCGCTTTTTTCCCAAGCTTCGTTAAGCCTCTGTTCAAGATACCGGTGGAGGGATATGCAAGCTCGTTTTTGTAATTCCATGTTAGCGTCATTGCGCGCACGCCTCGCGCATAAAGCGCGTCAAGCCTGTCAAGATCGCCTTCAAGTGCTTCCCCGCCTTCAACCGTAAGCACACACGCAATTTTCCCGCACTCCGGCGTAAAGGCTCGGGAATAAGGCACAAGCGTATCGCTGTGCTTTTGCAGCATTCTTTCATATGCGTTGATCATTTGCGTGCATTGCTCATAATACGGCATTTCTAGATCCGCATCTATCCACGCCGCAAAAAACTGCATTGCGACGCCGCCTTCGCGCATAAAGGGAATGTGAATACGCTGCCCGCCTGTTCGCGTGCCAATATCCCAGTTTTTGTTCGCCATATAGTATAAAAAGTCGCAATGCGCATCGGCTACAGGAAATACTCTCATGCTAAATCCTATCCTTTCACGAAGAAACAAGGATATACCACCGCAGCGGCATATCCTTTATAAGTTTTTTTCGTTAGTTCCTTTTATTTTGCATATTCCACAGCGCGGGTTTCACGAATGACATTAACTTTGATCTGTCCGGGATATTCAAGCTCCGTTTCAATACGCTTAACAATATCGCGTGCGATAATGACCGTGTCTGCGTCATTCACATTCTCAGGCTTCACCATAATCCGCACTTCGCGGCCGGCTTGAATTGCAAAGGATTTATCGACGCCTTCAAAGGAATTTGCGATCTCCTCCAGCTTTTCAAGACGCTTGATGTAATTTTCGAGCGTTTCGCGTCTCGCTCCGGGTCTTGCGGCGGAAATGGCGTCGGCAGCCTGCACCAAAACGGCTTCGATCGTGCATGGCTCCACGTCGCCGTGATGCGCCATGATCGCGTTGACGACCTGATTGTTCTCTCTGTATTTTTTAGCGACGTCCGCGCCGATCTGCACATGCGGGCCTTCCACCTCATGGTCGATCGCCTTGCCGATATCGTGCAGCAGTCCAGCTCTTTTTGCAAGCGCAACGTTCGCGCCAAGCTCCGCGGCCATCATGCCGGCAATATGGGATACCTCGATCGAATGCTTGAGCACATTTTGTCCGTAGCTCGTGCGGAAGCGGAGACGCCCTAGCAGTTTGACAAGCTCATGGTGCAAGCCGTGAATGCCGGTCTGGAAAATTGCCTGTTCACCGGCTTCACGGATCTGGTTATCGACTTCTTTTCGAGCCTTCTCCACCATTTCCTCGATCCTGGCGGGGTGAATGCGTCCGTCAAGAATCAGTTTTTCCAGCGCGATACGCGCGACCTCGCGCCGCACCGGATCAAAGCCGGAAAGGATAACCGCCTCGGGTGTATCGTCGATAATCAAATCAACGCCTGTCGCGGTTTCTAAGGTGCGGATGTTACGGCCTTCTCTGCCAATGATGCGCCCCTTCATTTCATCATTGGGCAGCGGTACAACGGAAACCGTAGTTTCCGCCACATGATCGGCGGCACATCTCTGTACGGCAAGCGTAATAATGTTGCGTGCGCGCTTGTCTGCCTCTTCCTTTGTCTTTGTCTCGATGTCGCGCAGCATAATGGCGGCATCATGTCTGGCGTCCTGCTCCACATTGCGAAGAAGAATTTCCTTGGCCTCGTCCATAGACATTCCGGAAATCGTTTCCAGCTCTTTGAGCTCTTTCTCATGGATTTCCTGCACTGAAGCTTCCATGGATTCCATTTCTTTTTGACGCTTTACCAAGGCTTCTTCACGTTGCTCGATACTGTCAAGCTTTTTATCGAGCATTTCTTCTCTTTGCAGTAAGCGGCGTTCCGTTCTCTGTTGTTCGCTCCTTCGGTCGCGAAGTTCCTTTTCGTTGTCGCTCTTGATTCTGTAGGCTTCTTCCTTCGCTTCCAGTAAGGTCTCTTTTTTCAGCGTTTCGGCGCGCTTCTGCGCGTCGTCAATCATTTTTTTGACTGCATCTTCAGCTTTTGCTACCTTTGCTTCCGCAATATTTTTTCTGTAATAATATCCGGCAAAAGAGCCGATAAGCAATGCTGCAATCCCGATTATCAATGGGATTATCACGTTATTCACAGGTCGTATGACACCTCCAAGTTTATATAAAATGTCGTGTATGACAGTATGTTTGGACGTAATCCCATATGAAAATATGAAATCACACACTTACATAATCACTCAAAATAATTATAAACGAATCCAATAAAATGTCAAGGATGCGTGCTGGGACATCCTTGACATTTTGCTACTCTTTTTCCGGTTCTTTTTTTTGCGTCGTCTTTTGAGCAGTCTTCTGAGCCGCCTCTTGCGCCATTTTCTGAGCCGTCTCTGCTCCCTGTTTTGCAAACTCCGCGCGCAGCTTTGTCTCAATCTCATTACAAAGCTCTTTGTTATCCTTGAGGAACAAGCGCGCATTATCGCGCCCCTGCGCCATGCGCATATCGCCATAGGAATACCAAGCGCCGGTTTTATCGATGATCTTATATGTAACCGCCATGTCCAATATGGAGCTTTCTTTGGAAATGCCTTCTCCGTAAATGATATCAAATTCAGCGGTTTTGAAGGGAGGTGCAACCTTATTCTTTACGACCTTAATCTTGGTTCGATTGCCTACGATATCGTTTCCGTTTTTGATCGTATCGACCTTGCGGACATCCATTCTGACGGAGGCATAGAACTTTAGCGCTTTTCCGCCGGTCGTCGTCTCGGGGTTCCCAAACATGACGCCCACCTTCTCGCGTAGCTGGTTGATGAAAATTACGATGGTGTTAGATTTGCTGATAGCGCCCGCCAGCTTACGAAGCGCCTGCGACATCAGCCTTGCTTGCAATCCGACGTGCGCGTCGCCCATGTCGCCTTCGATCTCCGCCTTAGGAACCAAGGCGGCGACAGAGTCGATTACGACGATGTCAATTGCGCCGCTTCGCACCAAAGCCTCCGTGATCTCCAAAGCCTGCTCACCCGTATCCGGCTGTGAAACGTAAAGCTCATCAACGTCTACGCCAAGATTCTGCGCATAAACCGGATCAAGCGCATGTTCTGCGTCGATGAAGGCTGCCGTACCGCCTAATTTTTGTGCCTCCGCAATCGCGTGCAGCGCTATTGTTGTTTTACCCGAGGACTCGGGTCCATAGATTTCAATGATTCTTCCTCTGGGGATTCCGCCTACGCCCAGCGCAAAATCCAGTTCCAGACAGCCTGTAGGAATCGTCGATACGCTGATCTTGGCAGCCGCATCTCCAAGCTTCATTACAGAACCTTTGCCAAACTGTTTTTCAATCTGACCCAGCGCAATTTCAAGCGCCTTTTCTTTTTCCATCGCCATGTGCCGCAACCATCCTTATTCGTTAGTTTGTTCGTTTTGATCAAGTTTTCTGCGTAACAGATCGAACGCGTGCAAGGTTGCGACCGTTCTGATTCTGTCTCTGTCTCCGCCAAGCTCCAGCTTGACAGCTTCCGTACCCTGTTCGCTTGAAAGCGCCACATACACCAGTCCCACAGGCTTTTCGGCGCTGCCGCCCTCAGGCCCCGCTATCCCTGTTGTGGAAAGCGCGTAATCCGTGCCGCTTGTAAGGCGCATCCCCTCCGCCATCTCCTTGGCGGTCTGCTCGCTGACAGCGCTATTTTGTTCAAGCGTTTCCTTCTTCACACCCAGTCGCTCCATTTTGGCCGCATTTGAATACGTTATCGCGCCTTGCATAAAGCACGCGGAGCAACCCGCCGTATTGACAATATTCGCTGCGATCATTCCTCCCGTGCAGCTTTCCGCAACAGAGAGTGTTTTTCCTTTTTCGATCAGTTTTTTTACGCAAACCTCATAAAGCTCTTCGTCGTGAGTCGAATACACCACATCGCCTAAAACAGACTCAATCCTTGCCAAAACCGGCTCCGTCAGCTTTTCACCCTCCGCTTCATCCTTGCAGCGTGCAGTTACCCTCAAGGTAACCTCGCCTGTTTTTGCATAGGGGGCAATCGTAGGATTGCTCTGTGCTTCCATCAAATCCCTTAAATCGTATTCAACTTGGGACTCGCCCTTTCCGAAAATGCGCATGATTCGTGAATAAAGCATATAGCCGCTCCGTTTTTCCAGATACGGCATTACATGATCCTCAAACATGGGAACCATTTCGCGGGGAGGACCGGGCAGGAGGATGATCGCCTTACCGTCTTTTTCCATAATACAGCCTGGCGCCGTTCCGTTTGGATTGCTCAAAATCAAGCTGTCTTTGGGGAACATCGCCTGTTTGAGATTGTTAGGCGTCATGCCTTTGTGCATGGCAGAAAAACGTTTTTTGAGGATATGCAGCGATTCTTCGTCATATTCCAGCGTCTTTCCCATGATGTCCGCCGCCGTTTCTTTCGTTAAATCATCGCAGGTAGGTCCAAGACCGCCTGTGGTAATCACAAGGTCAGCACGTTTAAGACTTTCGCGCATACATTCGCCCAAGCGATCATGATTATCACCGATCGTCGTTTGGATAAACATGTCGATACCCAGCTCCGAAAGGCGCTGCGAAATATAGCGGGCATTCGTATTGAGGATCTGCCCCATCAGTATCTCCGTCCCAACGGAAATTAGCTCTGCTTTCATCGTAACTGTTACCCCTTTTATGCTTTCGCGTTTTTATAGAGATAGTCAAGCAAGGACCAGATCGCGAAGATAACGGATATCCAAAGCACGATCGTATCCAGTGGGAATCCGATCGCAACGATAAGCGGATCGTGCAAAAGGATTAATACGATAGCGACAAACTGTGTAATCGTTTTGATCTTGCCCAACGCGTTTGCCGCAACGACCTTGCCTTTACCTGCCCATACCAGACGGCAGCCGCTGATAATGAACTCGCGCAAAATGATAATGAGCGCTACAATAGGCGAGAGCATTCCCTTGAAAACCAGCATAATCAGAGCGCTGGTGGTGAGCATCTTATCCGCCATCGGATCCATCAGTTTTCCAAAATCCGTTACCATGTTATGCTTTCGGGCGTAATATCCGTCAAACATATCCGTCGCATATGCAAGAATAAACAGGATCGCGGTGAGGATATTCCACCAGCTAAGCTTCAAATAAAAGCAGGCGACAAAAATGGGAATCAATACCATGCGAAGTAAAGTCAATTTGTTCGGCAGGTTCATTTCCTTGAGTTTGCTTATCATTTTGCTCACAGTTCTTCTCCAATCAAATCATATGTTTTTGCGCTCGTGATGCGCACGTTCGTGAATGAACCCGGCCGCAGATCTTTGCCGCTGCGACTAAATTCAATGCACCCATCCACCTCCGGAGCTTCGGCATAAGAGCGTCCAAAGGCTCTTTTCCCTTCGACACGCTCGACTAGAACTTGGTACTCACGGCCGATTCTCTTTTCGTTTTGCCTTAGCGATATAAGCTGCTGCTCGCGCATGAGCATATCGAGCCTGTCTTTCTTTATATCCTCGCCAATCTGATTGTCCATTTCGGCAGCCGTCGTCCCCTCCTCCGGCGAAAACATAAACGCGCCTACGCGATCGAGCTTCGCTTCTCTCAAAAACTGAAGGAGCCTCCCAAACTGTTCATCCGTTTCGCCGGGAAAGCCCACCATGACCGTTGTGCGCAAAATAAAATCGGGGTATTTACGCTTAATTTTGTCGATGATGTTTCGGATATGCGCGCTCTCTCCATGGCGGTTCATGCGCTTGAGCATGACATCATCGATGTGCTGCACGGGCATGTCCAGGTAGTGCGCGATCTTTTTTGAATTTGCAATCGTATCTAACAGCTCGTCGTTCACCGTATTCGGATAGGTATACAAGACTCGTATCCACCGCAGCTTTTCAATTTTATCGATCTGCTGCAAAAGCTTTGCAAGCATCGGTTTTCCGTATAGCTCCTCACCATAGGCGGAGGTATCCTGCGCAATCAAGGTAAGCTCCTCTACGCCCTTTTCCGCAAGCTCCGTCGCCTCCGCCAGCAGCGTTTCCATCGCCACGCTCTTTCTGTTGCCGCGAATGAGCGGGATTGCGCAGTACGCACAGCGATTGTCGCAGCCATCCGCAATACGAAGATAGGCGCTGTATGAAGGCGTTGTAAGCAGCCTCACCGCTTTGTTGCAGACGTTTCCATTCATCCCCGCAAGCGCGGCGATGCGCGCCGCCAGCTTGTCCTGCTCCTTTACACCCCAAAACAGATCGACCTCCGGCATTTCCTCAGCAAGCTCCCGCGGATAGCGCTGACTCAAGCAGCCGCACATAACAAGCAGCTTACAGCTCCCGTTTTTTTTATAAGCGGCCATCTCAAGCGTCGTGTCAATGGACTCCTGCTTTGCCGGCTCGATAAAGCCGCAGGTATTGACGATAAGAATCTCCGCATCTTCCGCCTTAGGCGTAATTTCAAAGCCGCGAGCGCGGAGTTCCCCAAGCAGAAGCTCGGAATCCACTCTGTTCTTTGAGCAGCCCAGTGAAATAAGACCCGCTTTCATCTCTATACCTCCTCGTCCTGCGCGCCGCCGCTTTCCATCCGCAAAAATTCATCGTAGCTCGCAATCAAGAGCTTTCGCGGCTTGCTGCCGTCAAAACCGCTTACGATTTTATGCTGTTCCATAATGTCGATGAGTCGCGCGGCGCGCGCATAGCCGACGCGGAGCCTTCTTTGGATCATGGAAATAGAGGCTTGTCCGCTTTCAAGCACGATTTTTACCGCTTCACTCAGCAGCTCGTCCTCTTGCTTTCCATTTCCCTGCGCTGTACCGGGATTCGCGTTTGTAACCGCCTCCATGTAGTGATCTTCCTTGAACACGGGCTCGTTTTTCTGGTTTTTGAAAAAGTCCATGATGGTTTCCACTTCTTCGTCGGAAATAAAGGCGCCCTGAATGCGTGTAGGCTTGTTCGCGCCATTGGCGTGAAAGATCATATCTCCTCTGCCAAGCAGCTTTTCCGCTCCATTGCAGTCCATGATTACGCGAGAATCAATCGCCGATGAAACCATAAAGGCGATTCTGGAGGGGATATTCGCCTTGATCAAGCCGGTGATAATATCTGCCGACGGTCTTTGTGTCGCGACGATCAGATGAATCCCGCAGGCACGACCAAGCTGCGCAATCCGGCAGATCGATTCTTCCACATCCTTGGCGGCGACCATCATCAGATCCGCAAGCTCGTCAATCACAATAACGAGCAGCGGCATTTTATCCTCGGGATTGGTCTGTAGGGAATTGTAACGCGCCAGATCACGCGCGTTGCATTTGGACATTTTCTGGTAGCGCTGTTCCATTTCCATAACCGCCCATTTTAGCGCGCCCGCGGCCTTTTTCGGTTCCGTCACAACCGGAAGGTATAGATGCGGTAAAGATGCAAACACCTTCAGCTCAACGACCTTGGGATCAATGAGGATCATGCGGACGTCCTCCGGCGAGGACTTATAGACCATGCTTGTAATAATACCGTTTATACAGACGCTTTTACCCGATCCGGTAGCGCCAGCGATAAGCAGATGCGGCATTTTTGCAAGATCCGCAATCACTGTTTTGCCTGCAATATCCTTGCCTAGAGCGAAGGTAATCGGTGAAGCAGCGTTCCGAAATTCGTGCGTTTCAAGCACTTCGCGCAGATAAACGCTCGTCACGCATTTATTCGGAATTTCGATGCCCACCGCTGCCTTACCCGGTATAGGCGCCTCAATACGCACTCTGGGCGCGGCCAGCGCCAGAGCAATATCATTCGATAGCGTCGTAATACGGTTGACGCGTATCCCCTGAGCGGGCTGCAATTCAAAGCGTGTAATAACAGGGCCTACGCTTATGTTGATAATCTTGGCGCTGATGTTAAAGCTTGCGAGCGTATCGATCAGCAGTTTTGCTACGCTTTCAGGCGAATCCGTCTGTCCCGTCTTTTTTGCAACGTAACGTTTGAGCAGCGACGTAGGGGGATACTGATATTCCGGTACTGTCTCCGTCATATCGATCGTGGGAAGGGAAATGGCTTCAGTCTTGTTTTTTGGGTTCTTCGTTTCCTCCGCCAGCGTGGGTGCGTCTGTTTGGAACGCGGGCTCTTGCGCAGGCTCCATCGTAAGCATTGTCATGCGCGGCGCATTTTCTGAGATGCGCGTGCGCGTTTCATCTTCCTCCGGCATAAAAACCGGCTCTTGAGGCGGATTGAAGGATGAAATTACATCCTCCAGATCCTGCTCCAGTTTCGATTCCTTTCGCAGTTGGATCTTGCCGTTCTTGGGCAGACAGTTCAATTCATCCTCCGCATAGCGCACCTTGCCCATGTCCCCAATCCCGATATCGGCGGGACTCTGCGGCGCATCCAAATGCAGGTCGAGATCAAATCCGTAGTCGGTTTTCTTTCTGCGGTGAACCGTAGCTCTGCGCTTTTCGACGCCTTCGTCCGGCTCAGATTCTTCCATCAGGTCGCTAAGCAGGCTTGGTGAAAACAAGCTTTTTTCACCCGCATGGGCTTCTGCGCTTCTATTTTTTTCCTGTCTTGTCTCAACATAATACTCTCTTGCGCTTTCCACTCCGTTTTTAATGCTCTTCCCTACCTTTTCGCCTGTGCTGCGAAGTGAAATGCGCGTGACTAAAAGAACGATTACGATCTCAATCGTAAAGTACAGGATATATACGCCCACTTCACCTAGCAAAAGAAGCGACGGATACGCAAGCAAAGCGCCGATCAAGCCGCCACCGCGGTGATCTCCAAAACCAAATTGCCACGCCTCCTTATAATAGGCAAGCACACCGACATTTTCTACGTCCGCCTTATTATAGACATGCAAAATGACAAGAACTCCGAGCGCGCCGATTATATAAAGCACGGGAAGAGATTTTGGCGTGGCTTTAGCCGAAAAGATGATCATCAAAAGACCCATCACAAAAAAGATGACAGGTATCGCAAAGCCAATCATGCCAAAGAGTGCAAAGAATAATTGTGAAATTGTACTGCCAATAACGCCTACAGCGTCCGAATAAATGCTGACAGCAAAAAAAAGGCCGGCGGCAATCAGGCAAACCCCGGTGATTTCCCGACGGCTTTGTTCTCTTTGCTGTTCTTCTATTTGCTTTTGTTTTCTCGTTGCCATCCATATCTCTCCATAATTATACTTTTGTATTATACTATATCTTGTGTATAAAGTGAAGCGCAATCACAAAAAAAGAGATCGCAGTATACGATCTCTTTTGTCATTCTTCGATTTATTGTATTACTTTTTGCAGCTTATTCTTTGTCGGCTTCAAATCCGGAGAACAGATCCGCAAGGGAAGTTGTGGACTGCTGAACCGGGGGCAGCTCGTAATCCGCATCCTCGCGACGGGAACGACGTTCACCACGGTCTCCACGTTCTCCGCGTTCGCTGCGTTCTGCGCGCTCAGTATTGTCTCTGCGCGGTTCGCGCTCCGCCCTAGGAGCAACCGCAGGCGCGCTCTGCTGCTGCGCACGCTGTTCAGCGCGTTCTTGCTGTATGCGTTCACGCTCCGCTCTCTCGGCTGCTAACTGCTCTGCAATCTCCGGATTCTCTTCCAAGATAACTTCGCGGCGGCTAAGACTGATGCGCTTCGCTTCGGGATTGACGTCAAGAACCTTGCAGCGCACAACGTCGCCGACATTGATCTCGTCCTCAACCTTTGCAATACGCTTTACGCCAACCTGAGAAATATGGATCAAACCGTCGATCGTGGGTTCAAGCGCTACAAAAGCGCCGAAGGGAACGATACGCACGACTTTTCCCTCTACAATGCTGCCGACAGGGTACTTCTGATCCGCCATCGTCCAAGGCTTGGGCTGAAGCTGCTTATAGCCAAGAGACACGCGCTGTTTTTCAACATCCACGTCACGGATAAGAACCTCGATCTCCTGACCAATGCTAAGCACATCGGAAGGATGCTTCACACGTCCCCATGCCACGTCCGTTACATGAACCAAGCCGTCAATGCCGCCGATGTCAACAAAAGCGCCAAAGTCGGTCAAACGACGAACTACGCCGTTAACCTTAGAACCAACGACCAGGTTCTCCCAAAGCTTCTTCTTCGCTTCTTCTGCTTCGGCTAGCATAACCGCTTTATGGGACGCGACGATGCGCTTGCGGGATTTATCGACCTCGATCACCTTGAGGCTCAAGGTCTGACCGACGTATTCGCCGATGTTTTCAACATACTTTGTTGAAAGCTGCGATGCGGGGATGAAAGCACGAACGCCATCGATTGCGGCAATCAAGCCGCCCTTGACGACTTCCTTGCCAACACCCTCAAAGATCTTGTCCTGCACATCCTCATCCTGCATGAGGTTGTCCCACATTTTTTTGCTCTCAACATTCTTGCGGGATAAGAGTACGTTTCCCTCGCCGTCATTAACCTTCAAGACTTCTACCTCGATGGGATCGCCAACTTTTACCACGTCTTTGGGATCAACATCGTTATCAGAGGAGAATTCGTTACGGGGAATAAACCCGTCAGACTTATAACCAATATTGACGCATACTTCGCCATCAACTATCTGTACAACAGATCCGGTGATAATCTGACCGTTGCGGATTCTGACCAACGTCTTCTCAAATGCTTCCGCAAAAGAAGTATCGTTTGCTTCCGCAGCGGATTCTGCAGCGGGGGCAGCAACGTTTGCACTCTCGGCTACAGCGGGCTCTTCGACGGTAGCTG
>CAZNJN010000020.1:0-6091 GCA_964573365.1 uncultured Oscillospiraceae bacterium | reverse complement strand
AATGAGGGATCTGCGCTCTCGGCGGGCTCTGCTACGGTGGGTTCTGCGACGGCAGCTGATGCTTCCGTTTCGACCTCACATTCTTCTACTTCGGGGCTTTCAGCCATCGTCTTTTCCAGTTCGCTCATTCTTGTTAAAACCTCCCTAATTTTCCAATCCGGCGTCGATGCGCCTGCAACAATACCTATTATATCATCACAACGAATTTTTTCAAGAAAAAGTTCTTCGACTTTTGCTACAGTTTGCGCTTGTTTACAGTATTTTTGACATATCGTATACAGCTTTTGCGTATTTGAGCTGTTTTTTCCGCCAATCACGATCATTTTTGTGCAGCGTTTGGCAAGCTCAAGCGTTTCCTGCTGTCTCTTTGCGGTAGTCGGACAAATCGTATCATGAAACTCCGGTCGCGCAATTTTATCACACAGCTTTTCTTTGATAAGCGCATACCCTGTCTGCGAAAATGTCGTCTGCACCACCACGCAGGCCTCCTGCATCGGTTCTAGGCGCGAGACGTCATCTTCTGTTTCGCACACGAAAACATCGTTTTGACACCACCCGCATATTCCGACCACCTCGGGATGATCAGCTTTTCCTATTACGACGGTCACATGTTTTTTATTGCTGTTTTCCTCTGCTATCCTATGGATCTTGAGCACAAATGGGCAGGTCGCGTCGATGATTTTCAGTCCGTGTGCCCTGCAAGCGTCATAGACGGCCTTGCCTACGCCATGCGAACGAATAACCAATGAGCTTCCTGCGGGTAGGTCGTCTAAATGATCAATGGAAAATATATTTTTTTTACGCAGCTCCTCAACCGCATCCTCGTTGTGGATCAGCGCGCCGAAGGTATAGACGTTCCCTTCCTCCTGCGCGGTTTTTTCCGCCAAGGCAACGGCGCGGCGCACGCCAAAGCAGAAGCCGCTTTCTTTTGCGGTTAAAATCAACATAGCAGCTCGTCCAGTTCCTCTTTAAGCGCGCAGATGGCATCAGCGATTTCATCGGTCACGACCTCGACCAGCTCGGATTTTTTCGTGTTGGCGACGATGCCGTTAATATCCATGGCCTTACCGACTATAAGAATCGGCTGGCAGCGTTTATAGCTGTCTGGATGTATATAAATAGGTATGATCGGCGCGCCGGAACGAATCGCAAGAAACGCCGCACCCCGTTCCAAGGCGTCCAGCTCGTGTGTCACAGCACGCTTTCCCTCGGGAAAAATACCGAATACTTTCCCCTGATTCAAGACCTGCAACGCATTTTTAAGCGAAAGCAGGTCGGCTTTTTTTCTGTCAACAGGAAAAACGTAGAGCATATGAAAAAAAGCTGCGCTGATCTTGTTTTTGAAGATTTCTTTTTTTGCCATGAAATGAACGACGCGCGGGGAGATTAAGGCAAGCAAAAGCGGATCAGCCATAGACCGGTGGTTGGACACGATGATGGCCTTTCCTTTTATACTCAAATTTTCTCTCCCATATACTATAGGCCGCCAAAACAAAAGGATGAAAGGGCCTATAAGATATTTTAATAAAAAATACAGCATTCTTTATACCCGCTTCTTTAGCAGTGCAAGCAAGGTCTGCACAGCAGTTTCAATATTCATATTTGTTGTATCCAGTAAAGCTGCGTCGGGAGCCTGCACAAGCGGCGAACAGCTTCGGTGGGTATCCCGATAATCGCGATCCTCGATCTCTTTTTGCATTTGCGCCAAGCTCACATCCAGATATTCTCCCTTTTCCTGCATCTCTTTAAGCCTTCTGCGCGCTCTTTCCTCCGATGAAGCTGTGATAAAAAACTTGTTTTCGCTCTTTGGCAGCACATACAGGCAAATATCCCTGCCATCCATCACCACATCCGTTTCTTCCGCTATTTTTTGCTGCGCTTCAACCATTTTAGCGCGTACCTCGGGAATTACGCCAATCGCGGACGCGCCTTGAGAAATTTCAGCCGTGCGGATGCTCTTTGATACGTCCTCTCCGTCAATATAGGTATGTTGTATTCCCTCGATGCTTTTTGCCGTGATCCTGGTTGAAGCGAGAATCGGAACGATTTTTTCTCTATCGCCCGGCTGGATGCCCAAACGTAAGGCCTTAAGCGCTAAAGCGCGATACATGGCGCCTGTATCAAGATATAGAATGCCCAGCTCCTTCGCCACTTTCTTTGCGATCGTGCTTTTCCCCGCCCCTGCAGGGCCGTCAATGGCAATGTTCCAATGTTGCATAGCTCTCTCTCCCTATTCAATCGAGCGTCCGGCGAGCGCGCCGGTCGAGTACGCGATTTGCAGATTATAGCCGCCTGTCGTCGCGTCAACGTCGATGATTTCGCCTGCAAAATATAGATTTTTTACGATTTTTGACTGCATCGTCGAAGCGTCGATCTCCTTGGTGCTGATTCCGCCGCGCGTAATGATCGCTTCGCTCAGTGGTCTCGTTTGCTTTACCGTCATTTCAAGATTCTTGAGTAAGCGGCAAAATGCCGTGCGCTGCGCTTTTGTAACGTCATGCACCGGCGTGTCAGGCTCGATTTGAGACATCTGTACCGCCACGGGAATCATTTTTGCGGGCAGCAGCTCGTTAAGCGCGTTTATGAAGTGCCTGTTCAAATTCTTTTCAAAATCCCGAAGCAGACGCTTATCCAGTTCTTCTTCGCTCAGCGCTGGCTTTAGGTCAAGCTTGAGAATAACACCTTGAGGATCGTTCGCAAAGCAGCTCACCGCGCTCAGTACCAGAGGGCCGCTCACGCCAAAGTGTGTAAAAAGCATCTCTCCCATTTCACTGTATAGCTTTTTGTTCTTTCTGTAGGCGCTGAGCACAACATTGCGCAATGAAAGCCCCATAAGCTGCGAAGGCCATACTTCCTCTGTTTCCAGCGGTACCAGCGACGCCTTGATAGGCGTAAGACTATGCCCGAGTTTTTGTGCGAAGCGGTATCCGTCGCCTGTTGAGCCGGTGCTTGGGTAGCTTTTTCCGCCGGTGCAGAGCACTACCACGTCATATTCTCCCGTTTCACTTCCTGCGATCACGGAAAATCGTTCTCCTTCTTTATCGATATCCGTAACATCGGCATTACAAACGATTCTTGCTCCGCTTTTTACCGCGAAGTTATGCAGTGCCCGGATCACATCGCTGGATTTATCGGAAACGGGAAAGATTCTGTTTCCGCGTTCGGTTTTCGTAGGTACTCCCTGTGACTCTATGATCTCAATAATATCACTGTTGCTAAAGCCGTAAAGCGCGCTGTATAAAAAACGCGCGTTTTGGGGAATATGCAAAAAAAATTCTTCTATATCTGCGCCATTGGTGATATTGCATCTTCCCTTTCCGGTCAAGTACAGCTTTTTGCCAAGCTTTTCATTTTTTTCCAGCAATACTGTTTCATGGCCATTTCCAGCCGCAAAAGCAGCGCAAATCATGCCCGCAGGGCCTCCGCCGATCACCGCTACTCGACTCATAGCAGTCCTCTTTCCCGTAAAAACGTAGTTTCGTTAAGCGTATAAAGAACCATTGCCCCTTTATGCAGGTGCAACTCTGAGTAGCTGCAATTATCCGTGCGTATGCTATGGATTTTATCGAGCGGTATGCCCGTATAATGCATCAAAAGCAGCTTTACAGGGTTAGCGTGAGAAACGATCACCACGTTTTTGCCCGAGTGTCTTTTTATGATTTGTTCCGCGCATACAAGACTGCGTTCAAGTACGCTCTCAAGCGTTTCACACTTTGGAATCTCACAGCGGGTAGGAGCTTCGATCCATTGACACCATTTTTCGGGTTGTTCCCGTTCTACATCCTCCATGCGAAGTCCTTCCCATTCCCCGAAGTTTCTTTCGATCAAGCGCGGTTCTTCAATAAGCGGGCAACGATTACGCGACGCGATATGTTCTCCCGTCATAAAAGCCCGCTGGAGCGGGCTAGCATAGACTGCATCGATTTCCATACCCGTTAATCGCTCCGCGATCGCCTCCGCCTGCCTATGGCCGCGTTCATCTAGCGGAATATCGGTATGACCCTGTATGCGATGCTCAGTATTCCATTTCGTTTCGCCATGCCGCATGATGATCAGTCTCATTGCATATCCTTCCATTGCTGCAAAAGAGAATAATCCGTCATGTCAAACATCAGCGGAACAATGGCAATATAGCCGCTGCGAACCCATTTTTCGTCCGAGTCCTCATCATGCGTGATCTGTGTGATTTTTTTCGTAGGAACCCAATAGTATTTATTTTGGTGCGGATCCGTTCGTTCCTCATACTGCGCCTCATATTCCTGCACACTGCAGCGAGTATATCGATACCCCTTGATTTCCTCCTGCGGCAGATCCGGCGCGTTGATGTTGATAATGCAGTGCCTATGCGCCAGAGCCTGAGGGATCATGCGCCGTATCGCCTCAATGACCGGATCGAAATTTACTGGCCTAGACGCGCAGACGGAGCCTGCGATCGATGGAATACCAAGCATAGCGGCGTCGGTAGCCGCAGAGACCGTACCCGAATACAGCACGTCCGTTCCAAGGTTGGGGCCGTGGTTGATGCCCGATATAACAAGATCCGGCTTAATGCCCAAATTTCCATATGCAAGCTTCACGCAGTCCGTAGGCGTGCCATTCGTTGAATATACGGATACCTTTTCCAGTCCTTCAAGTTCAAGTTTGCGTATGCGTAGCGGCGTTACCAACGTCAAAGAATGCGAGGCGCCGCTCCTCTCGCTGTCAGGCGCGACCATATATACTTCGTGCTCGTCGCAAAACGCTTTCGCAAGCGCGCGAATGCCCGCAGCAAATACGCCGTCGTCATTTGTAATTAGTAATTTCATCCATTTACTCCTATTTCATACTTTGTTTATTTTATCAGAGGCTCCTCTACAATTCAATATGCCCGGCCTTCAATAAAAATAATAAAGGAAAGAGAGCGGCGCTGTTGCGCCGCTCTCCGTTTTCTATGTGCGTAATTCGTCCTTACAGGCTCATGTCCTCGACATAGAGAGTCGTTACGCCGGCGGGCGCGGCTTTCGCCGCGGGCGCAGCAGGTTTGGGAGCCGGAGCGGGAGCATTCGCAGGCGTTTCGGCCTTGCCGTCGCGAGTCGCAAAGAATTTCAAAGCAACCTGCGGGAACAAAGCGTAGGTCAGTACGTCTTCATCAGACTTCATGACGTCCTTGATCTCTTCCGCATACTTGTCAAGCTCAGGTTTAAGCAGATCCGCCGGACGGCAGGTGATAGGCTTTTTATCGCCGATCGCCAGCTTGCGTACTTCTTCGTTCACGGGGCCGGGCAAAGCGCCGTACTCACCGGCAAGCAGCGCTTTTGACTCCTTGGTGAAGTTTTTATAGCGTCCGAAAAGAACGTTAAACACAGCCTGCGTACCCACGATTTGACTGGTAGGCGTTACAAGGGGAGGATAGCCGAAATCCTTACGGACAACCGGAACCTCTTCAAGCACCTCATAGTACTTGTCTTCTTTTCCGGCTTCTTTAAGCTGGTTGATCAGGTTGCTGAGCATTCCGCCCGGAACCTGATAGATCAGTGTGTTGGTATCGACCTGCAAAACCTTAGGATTGCGGAAGCCTTCGTCGGTAAGCTTCTGCGCCACCTTACGGAAATGCTTGGCAGCTTCCGAAAGCTTCATCAAATCAAGACCGGTATCGCGCTCTGTGCCCTTGAGCGTAGCAACCAAGGACTCAGTGGCAGGCTGGGACGTGCCGTTGCCAAGAGGTGAAAGCGCGCAGTCTACGATGTCTACGCCGGCTTCCGCCGCCTTGAGATAGGTCATGTCTCCGGTTCCCGTGGTGTTGTGTGTATGCAGATGGATCGGCAGACCTACTTCCTCCTTTAAGCGCTTCACGAGCGAATACGCCTCAAAGGGAAGCAGCAGGTTGGCCATATCCTTGATGCAGATCACGTCTGCACCCATCTGCTTGAACTCCTTTGCCAGCTTTACAAAGTAGTCCTCGCTATGGACGGGGCTGATGGTATAGCTGATCGCGGGTTCGCAGATTCCGCCGTACTTCTTGGTAAACTTGATCGCCGCCTCCAAATTTCGCACGTCGTTGAGAGCGTCAAAAATACGGATAACGTCAATGCCGTTTTCAATAGCCTTGCGG
>CAZNJN010000019.1:6171-20046 GCA_964573365.1 uncultured Oscillospiraceae bacterium | reverse complement strand
TTCAGTGATTACACTTCTAACTATCGTGATAGGCGTTACCGGTCAAGATACGAAAAGCACAGCCACGCAGGAAGCATTAAAATCACTGCCAGAGGAATCTATACCCGATAAATCTTTTCCTACAATATCACCGGCAGTTATTAAAGAGTCTGTTCAAGCTATCGAATCGCCAATAGTAACTGAGACGCCACATCTACAGACCCAAGCAGTAGTAACTGAGACACCACAGCTACAAAGCCAAGCACCCGTAAAAGAACTGGTTCCCATGCCGACCGTTGAGCCAGTTCCGGAGGCGACAAGCAAGCCCTTAGCAGGATATATCAGTGCCAATTCACTGAATATGCGCGCGATGCCAAATAAAGAGAGCGACATCGTAAACGAATATAGCAGCGGACAAGCTCTTGAGATTATCGGTGAGGATGGAGACTGGTATAAAGTCGCTATTGCCGGAGTCACGGGTTATATGTTGAAAGAGTATGTGGGAACGGGAACCGCTCCGGAAAAGACAGAAAAAACCACCACTCGCTCTGCATCAAAGGCAGAAGAAACACCCAGGCTCACCGAAGCTGTAACCGCAACCACAAATCCGACGCAAGTTGAGATACCTTACTCACAAAACTATCACGGTCATGTCTACACAGGAGGTGACAAAAGTACAAAGTATCATTATGAAGCTGAATGCGCCGGAAAATATAGCCATGAGAGTACTTGGGATCAGGTTAACCAGATGGGGCTAAGTGCTTGTGGAACATGCGTAAAAAAATGAGGTGATGAGATGGCTAAACATAGAAGAAATCTAGGCGGTTTTTCTTGGAAACGAGCCACAGGAATAACGCGAATGAAGTCAAAAGTATCGCGTTCAATAGGAATTCCTTTAACAAAGTCGGGGCGGCAGCGAAAATTCGGCGCCATGATGGGAGGCTGTCTTATAGATGTCCTTCTCGTAATTGCGCTGATTGCATTTGCTTTAATAATGATTTTCTAGGTCAACGCTTAACGAGTATACTATGAGATAAGCGCACGGAAAAACAAAAAAAGCTAGACTAAATCTAGCTTTTTCATGGTCGGGGCGACTGGATTTGAACCAGCGGCCTTTTGGTCCCGAACCAAACGCGCTACCAAGCTGCGCTACGCCCCGCAAAAAAAATGGAGCCAATGTGGGGACTCGAACCCCAGACCTGCGCATTACGAATGCGCTGCTCTACCAACTGAGCTACATTGGCTTACGCTGACAGTTTTGAATTATAGCACATTGATACTCGGTTTGTCTAGTGCAAAAAGTGGCTTAGCGATACATTTTTGCGTTTTTGCGAACCTGCTGCAATTCTTTTTCGGATTGTATCGGCCTAATTTCAAAATCCTGCAAATGCATATCCGGTACCGCCTCAATCCAAAGCGTTTTGCTCCCATCGGGTAAAAGCAGGACGTCGGGCGTTTCAAGCAGCACCTCCGTGATTGTATCCGCCACGTTGGGATGCAAGCGAATCAAATAGTTTTCGCAATTTTCTTGTGCAAAGGCTCTGCGCAGTTTCCGGCGTACCTTGAGCATAATACTCTCGACGGAAAGAACCTTGCCGGTTCCGCCGCAATATGGGCAAACGGATTGCATTGTGTTGGAAATGCATTGGCGCGTTTTCTTACGCGTCATTTCAACTAAGCCAAGCTGTGTAATGCCAAGCACATTGGATTTTGTGCGATCCTTCTTCAGCTCGTTTTGCAAGGTTTCCAGCACGCGCTCTTTATCGGCAATCTCATCCATATCGATGAAATCAATAATGATAATGCCGCTGATATCACGCAAGCGAAGCTGACGGGCAATTTCGATTGCCGCTTCGCAGTTGGTTTCAGTGATCGTTTCCTGTAGATTATCGTTATTGCCTACATATTTTCCGGTGTTGACGTCGATTGTGGTAAGCGCCTCGGTTTGATCGATAATGATATATCCGCCGTTTTTCATCCAAACCTTGTGCGAAAGCGCTTTATCGATCGCAGCGTCTAAACCGAGCTGGTCAAACATATCCGGCACGCTCTCATAGAGCACGACCTTGTCACGAAGTGACGGAGAAATAATGCCTGCGACCATCTGCACCTTTTCAAAAAACTCTTTATCATTGATGACAAGACGGCTTACATCCGGCGTAAACATATCTCTAATGGTTCTAAAAATCAAGGATTCTTCACCGTGGATCAAATGTGGCGGCGTTAGCAGCTTTCCCTTTTGCTTAATGCGTTCCCATAACCGCAGCAGAAATTGCACATCTGTCTCAAATTCATCCCGCATCTTCCCCACGGCCGCCGTGCGCACGATAACGCCAAAGCCCGCAGGCTTGATGGCTTCGATCTCCGCCTTGAGGCGCGCTCGCTCGGCATCGTCTTCGATCCGTCTTGATACGCCGATGTAATCAACGGTAGGCATCAAGACAAGCGTTCGTCCGGGTAGCGTGATATGGGTCGTTATACGGGCGCCCTTCGTCCCTACCGGTTCCTTAACGACCTGAACCATGATCTCCTGACCGCTTTTGACCATATCCTTGATGTTTCCCACCGGTGGGAGTTTGACTTCATTTTCACTATTGGTAAAGGAGAAATCCGATTTGTCAAGCTGTATGTCTCCTGCGTATAAAAACGCATTTCGTTCCAAGCCGATATCGACAAACGCGGCTTGCATACCGGGCAGTACGTTCTGCACCTTTCCAATATAAATATTACCGACCAAACGCTCTTTCCCTCTGCGTTCGATCAAGACCTCGTTTGGAACTCCGTCTTCCGTCAATACTACGCGGGTTTGATATGGATTAATGTCAACAATGATCTCTTTACGCATGGATCAAGCGTACTTCCTTTTAATTTATTATTATAGCCGCGTCGGCATAACGGGCATAAGCGTTCCGTCAGCAGAATAAATACAGCGACGGTGAATGTTAAACTCGCTTTGCGAAACATCGGGATAGAGCGCCTGCAGCAGCAATCCTACATTCAGGCTTCCCGCCGCGTTAAGCGTACCAAGCAGCCGCAAAATGTCGTTTTCAAATTTTGCGGCGATGACCTGCGGACGAATATCAACCGTTTTCATGCCCGCTTTGGTATGCTTGAGCACCATGATCGGCGCGCCAAGCAGCTTATGTAAACGTGCGCTGCACGCATCGTCGAAAGCAGAATAAAAAACTTCGTATTCGGCTGCCGTCATCATAGCGCTCAAAGAAGAAAAGGCTTCGTCCTTTTCAACCGCCTCCAGTATAGTAAAGCCGTCAGGCAGCACCCGGTTTACAGCTTCCATGAACACTAAAGGCTCCATCTCTTCGCTAAGCTTGATGTCGAGCCATTCTCCTGCGCTGGTATATCCCACCGAAAGCGCGGTCGCATACGAAATCAGCGGGTGCGGATTAAAGCCTTGCGAGTATGCAAGCGGGATAGAAGCGCGTCGAAAGGCGCGCTGAAATAATCGCTGGATATCAAGATGCGAAACAAAACGAACGGCCTCTTCTTTACTGAACTTTGCAATAATCCGCATATTTTCCTCCAAAGCAGCCGTTACAACCCTTGCGGCAGTCTTTTGTCACAACTCCCTCATACGCCCTTTCCCGCTCATGCATAAGATAGTCCCGCGTCACCAGCATGTCAATATGCTCCCACGGCAGTTTTTCATCCGCTTCGCGCAGTCGGCTCGCGTAATATGCCGGGTCTATACCACACTTTACAAAAGCATTTTCCCAAATCGAAAGCTTGAAATGCTCATCCCATGAGTCAAAGCGAGCGCCATTTTGGTAAGCGCTAAACAACACCTCGGCTAAACGCCTATCCCCTCTGGCGACCACAGCCTCCAAAACGCTAAGATCCGGCGCATGATAGGAAAAATCCACCCCGCGGACACCTTTGAAAGCACCGCGTAGAAGCTGCTGCTTTCGGATCAATTCGTCCTTCGTGTTTTGCGCCTCCCATTGGAAGGGCGTCCACGGTTTTGGTACAAAGGAGGACGCGCTCACGCTGATGCGCAGACCCTTTGTTCGGTTTTCCTTCGGCATGGAATAATAAACCTGAGAAACTTTTCGCGCCAGATCGACGATTCCCAGCAAATCCTCGTCCGTTTCGGTCGGCAATCCAATCATAAAATACAGTTTTACGCCGTTCCAACCGGATTCAAACGCGTCTCTTACGCTTCGCAGCAGATCCTCCTCCGTAACGCCTTTGTTAATGACGTCACGAAGACGCTGCGTCCCCGCCTCGGGAGCCAGCGTTAATCCGGCCTTTCGCACCGATTGCATACGTTCAAGATCCTCTTTCAAAACAGAATCGATACGCAGCGACGGCAGCGAAACGGATACCCTCTGCGGTGAAAACGTATCCAGAATCTCCGGAACCAGCTTATGAATATCGGAATAGTCGCCGGAGCTTAATGATAATAGAGATATCTCGTCATAGCCCGTGCAGGCAATTTGGCTTTTCGCCTGTTCCATCAGCGTTTCTCTTTTGCGCTCGCGTACCGGGCGGTAGATAAAACCCGCCTGACAAAAACGGCAGCCGCGCGTACAACCGCGAAACAGCTCCACAGAAATTCTGTCGTGTACGATGGAAAGATACGGCACGATCGGTTTACCCACAAACTCCGCCTTGTCCAAATCTTTTACCACGCGGCGTTTTACTTTATCCGGCTCCGCAGCCTCCGTTTTGTTCATGCCGATAAAGGAGCCGTCCTCTCCATAAACAGGCTCATAAAAGGACGGAATATAAACGCCTTCGACCGAGGATAGCGCTAGGAGCGTCTCCTTCTTGCTCAAGCCGTCCTTTTTACACTCTCGTACAACGCGTAAAAAATCAAGATTCATTTCTTCGCCGTCCCCGATCAAAACAGCGTCCATAAAGGGCGCGATCGGTTCAGGATTGCAGGCGCAAGGCCCCCCGCATACGATCAGCGGAAAGCCCTCCCCTCTTTCTTTCGCGTAACAGGGAATTTTTGCAAGCTCCAGCATCGTAAAAATGTTGGTGTAGCACATTTCATAGAGCAGCGAAAAAGCGACAATGTCATATTGGTCAAGCGGTCGTCTGCTCTCAAGCGTAAACATGGGAATATCGTTTTGCCGCATTTCCCGTTCCATATCCGGCCAAGGCGCGTAGGCACGCTCGCAAAGCGTATCCTCGCAGCCGTTCATAATGTTGTATAGAATGCGAGAGCCTAGATGGGACATGCCGATTTCATATACATCGGGAAAGCAAAGCGCCACCTTTAGAGCAGCATCAGCCTTGATAATAGCGTTAATCTCGCCCCCGGTATATCGTGCGGGCTTTTCCACCCGTGATAGAATACGATCAAGCTCGTCAAAATTCAAAGGTCGTTCCTCTTCTGTATCAGATTGCGGCCGCAACCGCGCCACTTTATCTAGTTTAGCATGTTATTTTCGCAGGGTCAACCAAAGAGGATATGGGAGTTTGCGGTTTCATATGCGCGATCGCGTAAAGCAGCGCACCCTCATCCACGCGGCCGATAACATTCATTCTCGCGTCAACAATATTCCATATCGTGTAATACCGTCCAGAGCTCATCGCGTAAGCCTCGCGTATGCTTGTACCTCCGTCTACCGCCAGATCCCGCACCTTGAGAGAGGAGCCGCTCCTAAGGCTTGCACTGTGAAAGAGCATATCGGCGGCGCCGGCGCTACGTTGAAAAAGTTCTGTGATGGACGAAGCGAGAAGAAAGACGCTCATAATCAAAAAGCTAGGGTTCCTTCGCAAATACAGGAAGAACCCGCAGCCAAGAAAAATGAGTGAAAAGCAGAGGCCTAGAATCGCATACAGTCTTTCAGAAGCGTCACTGCAACGATATAGCACGGCGCGCAATACCCTCCCTCCGTCAAGCGGATAGACGGGAAGCAGATTCATAAAGCCGATGGTGAAATTTGCGATGGCAAAGGCACGCAAAAACGGTGTGGAAAGACGAAAGCTCTCCATTGCAAGGCAGATCACGCCGATCAACAAACTGCATAAAGGTCCGGCGGCAGCGATGCAAAGCTGATCCCAAAGCTCAATTCGGCCATTCAGCCGAGCTGAAAATCCAAAGGGTAAAAGCGTGATTGCCGCCACTTGACAGCCAAGAGATTTTGCTGTGAGCATGTGCGCGCTCTCATGCAGAACCAGCACAAAAAAATAGCAGACTATGTTTTGCCATACGCCAACGAGAACTAAAAGCAGCAAGGAAAGCAGCACAAAAACGCTGCATTCAATTTGCGTGTCCGCGACGCGTCCGATTTTCATAGGGTTTTATCAAGAGAAAAATAGCTTTTTAGGTTTGCGGCTGCGCCGTTAGTCAAGGTGAGCTTTAAGCGCAGGGAACAGCCTTTTTCAATCCTGCCCAATGTGTCCTGTCTTGCAAGCTTCTGGCCCTTTTCTACGCTGATCGCGTCCAGCCCGGAAAGCTGCATAAGCCCTTCCTCCGTCTTTAGGCACACATAATTACCAAGCCGCTCATTTATCCCGATTTCCTCAACGATAGCGCTTTGTGTCACAAACACATTTTGCGTTTTATCAGAGTCCATACACAATACTGTGTTTTCTTCTTCCAATAGGTAATTGGTGCATTCAATGGGCATATTTTTTTTCTCATCGGCGGCAAACACCGATAATAATCCGGGAAGTTCTACAAAGCGAAGCTGTCCCGGCGTTTCTTCCTGTAGCGTATCGTCTGTTGTGTCAGTTTTCTCCTCGCCCCCGTCGTTACTCGCGGACGTATATGTGTCCTGCCATGACTCGCGACTGTTGATCAACAGCACCAGCATACATGCCGCCGCACAGATTCCAAGCTTCAAGAGCATACTTCCCGCATCCACCTCTTGCTTGCTGCGGGTTTTCTGCCGATTGCCAGAATAAGCGCGCAGCGTATAAGCAATTCTATCTTTACCGCGACGAAATGCGGTATCCTTGGATTCGCTGGTATGAAACTGCAAACGTTGTTGATCCACGATCCTTCATACCCCTCTCAAAAAAATATCGGCGAGGAACAGTCCTCACCGATATATATGACGGTTTTTGCTTCAGTATTTCTTATCTTTTTTGTGGTCGGCGCATCCAAACGTTTTCGACCAGCCCCACCGCAATCATATTGGTCAAAAGATTAGAGCCCCCATAACTGATAAAAGGAAGCGGAATGCCCGTAACGGGCATCAAGCCGATATTCATGCCGATGTTTTCAAACACATGCGTCACCAGCATACCTGCTACGCCGACAACGATCAAGCTACCAAAGTTATCTCGGGCATGGGCGGCAATCCATAGCCAGCGAAAAATCAACACGAAGAAGGTTACAATAACCAGCGTCCCCCCAACAAAGCCCAGTCCTTCAACGATACCCGCGAAAATGAAATCCGTATGCCGCTCCGGCACAAAACGAAGCTGCGCGAGTGTACCGGAGGAAAAATACCCTTTTCCCATCATTTGTCCTGAGCCGATCGCAATTTTGGACTGCGAGACATTATAGCCCGAATCCTGCGTGTCCAGCGACGGATCAAGGAATACGTCGATACGCTTTTTTTGGTCTGGACTGAGCACAAAATAATAAGCAAGCGGCGCGCCGCCAACGACAAGCCCTATGGCGGATAAAATGTAGAGCCAGCTTATCCGTCCGGCGAAGAAAATAAACACCATGATGCAAACATAGACGAAAGCTGTGCCAAAGTCAGGCTGCAGCATGACGAGCACGGTCGGTACAACACACAGAATAACCGCCTTAACAATCACCTTGAATGACGATAACCGTCCGTGAACATCCATATCTTCGGATACGACCTTTGCCAAGGTAATAATGATACATATTTTTGAAAGCTCAGCCGGCTGTATTGCTCTGTCAAACTGCTCTATGATCAGCCATCCCTGAATGCCGCGCGTCGAACTTGCAACGACAAGCAGCACGCCCAAAATCACAAGGCTAGCGACATAGACATAGCGGATCGGGCGCTTAAAAAATTGATAGTCAACAACGATAAATACGATGAAGGCCGCCACACTGACCATAAAGTTGACGATCTGTTTTTTTACATATTGTAAATTCAAGCGCGAATAAAACTCGCTTACGGTCTTTTCCGTTCCGTCAAAAGGATCGGACATAATGCTTGCGATGCTTAAAAGACCAAAGCCAACTAAAAGCAGCACAAGCAGAATGGTAAACCAGTCTATTCGCTTAAATATTTTTGAATCAATCATTCTATTCCAGTTTCTACGAGGGCAAAAAGCGTCTTTGCCTGCTCGTAAATCAGCGTATATTTCTCGATCGTGCTTTCGGTAACGATAGGACGATTCACGCGCGCTTCTTTAGATACAAGATCACCTGAAAGAATCTGATCCAGTGTCATGGTAGCTTGCGCAGCCACGTCATAATATGGCTCGATGCATAAACCGTATAGCTCATTATCGGAAAGCAGCGCATAGTTTTCTTCGCTTTGTCCTAAGGCAAATATCGTGATGGAAATCTGCTTGAGCAAGCCCGGCGCTACCGTCGGGGTGGGCGTCTGTCCCGCAGCTTCATCAACCTTTGGGGCGGGTGAAGGCGTCGGCGCGCCGTCTTTTCTAAAACGGGTCTGCGCGTCATTGCGTGCCTTTACGGCGATAGAAACAAGCGAAGCATCCGTGACAAACATGCCTTTTATATCGCGGTTTTCAAGCAGATAATCCGAAAGCTCCGCAATCGCGCCAGCCTCATCGGCCGCGCTGCGCACGAAATCAAGAGAGGTATACTGCGAATAATATTGAGTAAGCGCCGCATGAAAAGAAGCCGCTAAGGCATCGGAAGGATCATCGGTATAAACAAGAATACGCCCCGATTTAAGGCTGCGTTCTATCATCCGCGTAGCTATACATCTGGCGATTTCCTCGGTATATTCATTATCATCCGCTATCACGTTCGCGCTGATCCCGTCAAGACTGCAGCGATCATAAGGCACGATGACTTTGATTCCCGCTTCCACGGCCTTTTTAACCGCTTGATCATTGGTTCCGTTTTCATTTTGGATCAAAAGGCCCTTGCATTCATCCTTGATCGCCGTATCAACGGCGTTTTCCGTCTCAGCGCCCGCCTGTGCGCGATATAGTTTTGCCGGATAGCCGATGTTTTCCGCCATATGCAAAAAGCCGTGCATCAAAAGCGCGCTTTTTTCACGGCCATCGTCATGGAGGATAAAGCCGATAAGCTGTGGCGTCTGTCGTGATCGATCAGGCGCCGCAGCAGCAGCTTGGTTGGGCGGAGGAGTAAAGCTTCCAGCTTCCTCGCTTTTTTTCATCTCAGGCTTTGGCGTGCAGCCAAAAACACAGCAAAGCATGACGGTAAAAAGAATAATCGCCGATCTACGAAGGGGCATCAGAGCTTCTCCTTAAACGGTGTAATCCGCGCGCTTTTTAGGTGCGCCGTCAAGCTCGCGTTTCTTTGCGTCATAGCCTGTCTTACCCAAAAGCGCGTAGGTCGCATTTTTACCTTCCTCAACGCCGGGCTGATTAAAGGTATTAATGTTAAGCAGCTCTCCGGCAAAGGCGGTCTGCATTTCAAACAGATACAGCAGTTCGCCGATGGTAAAGGCATTGACCTCTGGCAGTAAAATAGTCTTATTCATATGGCCGCTCTTTGTAAGCGCGTATTCGGTGGCAAAGCGCTCCGTCTGGATGAGCTCGTTAAACGAATGTCCGCTCAAAAAGGCCACGTCCGGTATCGCGTCGTAGGCATGCGGGATCATTACCTCACTGCGATACGCTTCCACGCCCAAAATGGTGATGACCTTGTCAAACGGCCCTTCGGTATAAAGCTGCACCTGCGAATGCTGATCGGTTACGCCCAGCGCCTTAACGGGCGTTTGGCCGACATGGACGCTTTTTCCATCGTTGTCCACATTTTTCCCAAGGGACTCTGCCCAAAGCTGCGCATACCAGTCAGAAATGTATTTCAGTGAATCGGCATAGGGCATCAGTACGCCAATATTGCAGCCCTTTTTCTCCATGGCGATCACTTCGAGCGCCGCAAGCATGTAGGCAGGATTCCTGCGCGTATTCTTTTCGGCGCAAAGCTCGTCCATATAGGCCGCGCCGGCAAGCAGCTCTTTAATGTCAATTCCGCAGACTGCGGCTGCAAGCAGACCTACGGGGCAAAGCTCGCTGAAGCGTCCGCCCACGCCATCGGGCACATAAAAGGTACGAAGCTTGTTTTCCTTCGCGATTTTGATGAGATTGCCCTTTTCTTTGTCCGTGGTAGCGATCACATGCTTTGTCCACGCATTGCCCAGCTTCTCTTTGAGCATAGCCGTTACCAGCAAAAGCTGCGCCATGGTTTCCGATGTGCTGCCGGACTTGGTGATAACATTGAAGCAGGTATGTTCAATGTCGATCACCTCAAAAAGAGAGGTCATGCGCTCGGGATCAACATTGTCCTCCACATAAAGCTTGGGACCGCCACGTTTGGAGGAAGGAAGATCATTATAGCGCAGATGGGATAGCGCCTGCTGAACAGCAATGGGACCTAAGGCGCTTCCGCCGATGCCCAGCACGACAAAGTTATCAAAATTTGAGCGCACATAAGCGGCTGCCTCAAGCAGTTCCTCTACGATTGTATCCTGATTATGCACAAGCTCACGCCATTTCATATTGGCCCGTTTTGTAACCATATTTTCCGCTGCGACATCAAATTCTCTTTGATAATCGGAAAAATCGGCGTCGCTAAGGCCATGCTCCCCAACAAAGGGCTTCATCATATTATTGTAGTCGATGTGCAAACACATACTCTTTTTCCAGGCTTGATCCTGATACTTTTGCATAACAACCTCCTTGAACAAAATATCTCTTGCTAGAGTATAGCACAAATATAAGCGGATTTCCCGCATATTTTATTGTAAAAAGACTTTGGATGAAAGTTGGCGTAATTATGCATCGTAAGGCTCTGAGAAAAGATATTGTGCTGTTAAGCGCGGCACTTTGCATTCTTCTTGTCACGTTATCAGTTCTCTTTATTCTTGGAAAAAAAAGCTATGGACATTTGTGTATCTATGTGACGGACGCCTATACTCTAAAGCCGATTTCCCAGGCGGTGGTGATTTTGCCTGAGAGCGGTATGCAAAGCGAAACCGATGAATACGGTAAGGTTGAATTTTATCATGTGCCTATAGTAAAAAACAAGCAGCTTGATAAGCTGTCTGTGCAAAACTTTGGGCAAACAAGCGTATTGTGCTTTTCACAAGGTTACCAGCCCTATGCTCTCTTTTATGCACAGATCCAGCCGAACCGTGTGCGCGAAGGGCCTACGCTTTATATGTTCCCTGAGGGAACCGAGGCCGGCTGCATGATTGAAGCGCCCCCAGAAGAATGGATCAAGGAGCTTTTCAGTTTGTACGATCCGTTTAATTCCTAAACAATTCGTTCACAATACATCGCCTTCTTCTGTGCTATAATACAACATACACAAAGGAGAAGGTTATGGACAGAAGAAAAAGCAATACATCCTATACCAAAGAACAGTGGAAAAGGCAGGTTTGGAAACTTCCCTGGCTGCTGCTTATTCCGATCGGGCTGCTGCTTCCCAGCTTGAGTCAAAAATATTCGCAGCTTATCGAGACACAATACTCACAAAAGCTCTATCCGCTCATCAGCAAGGCCATAGCCGGTTTCAGCGCCCAGCTTCCCGGCTCAATAGCCGAATTACTGGTCTATTTGCTTGCGGCGCTGCTCATAGGTGTGGTGATCCTCTTCGCGACGCGGCTTTTGCAGCGCCGCGGACGACTGGTACGCACGGTCAGCTTTATCCTTACGCTTGGAATCTGCATAGGCGTCGCCATCAATCTTTTTTATTGGCTATGGGGTTTTAATTATTCCCGCAGCGAGCTTGCGGATCGTATGAAGCTAGATATAAAGGAGCGCCCGCAGGCCGAGCTTGAAGCCCTTTGTCTCTCCTTGTCAAGTGAGGCAAACCTGCTTAGAACTAGGGTTTCAGAGGATGAAACAGGCGTATTTAAGTTGACTCACGATATATCGTATTACTTTGAGCTGCTTCCGGACGTCTATCAAAGCCTAGGCGAAGACTACCCGATGTTTTCCGCACCCGTCTATCCTCCAAAGGGTGTGTATGCTTCAGAGGCAATGTCCTATGCCGGTATCTGCGGAATCTACATTCCCTTCACTGCCGAAGCCAATGTAAACGTGCATCAGCCTTCTTTGCTGCTGTTATCGTCTGGCGCGCATGAAATGGCGCACTATTTGGGGATCGCGCAGGAGGATGAGGCGAATTTTGTCGGCTATCTGGCTTGTTTGGCTTCAAACGATCCGGCCATCCGCTATTCGGGCGTAATGCTTGCTTTAATACACTGTGGAAACAAACTGCAGGAGACAGATAGCAGCGCGTTCACGATTCTGCGTTCCACCTATTCGGACGCCATGCTGCGCGATCTGCACGGCTATAACGAATACTGGGATCGATATGAAGGGAAGATTGAGGAAAGCGTGGATCGGATCAACGATCAATACTTAAAGTACAACAAACAGACCGACGGAGTTAAAAGCTACGGCAGGATGGTCGATCTACTCTTAGCATATTATGACGCTAATACCCAAGCTCGATTGCCTTCTTGAGAACCTTTCCCGCAAGAGGCGCCGCGACGCTACCGCCCCCTCCCGCCTGCTCAAGTACAACGCAGATCGCTAGCGGATGCTCGTCATTCTCTAAAAAACCCACAAACCATGCGTGTGTTTTTACGCTTTTATCCGATGAAATCTCCGCCGTACCGGTTTTTCCGCAAACATCATAGCCGCTTAACGCGGCTTTTTTTCCTGTACCGCTCTTTACAACCGCGCGCATATAGGAGCAGAGCTTTTCCGACTCTTTTTTGGTCAGGATGGTTTTATAGACCTCGCTTTGCAGCGATTTGCTGATTTGTCCGCTCGGAGCCTGCACGTTCAAAAGCAGCTTAGGTTCCATCATGGCGCCGTCGTTTGCAATCGCGCCCGCGAGCATGCACATCTGTATGGGCGTCATCAGATCCTTATATTGTCCGATTCCCGACCATGAAAGCGAAAGATCGGTGTTGCCCGCGTCATAGCTGCTTTTATAGACCGCAAGATCGTCAAATTGAAATTCGTCTCCAATACCGATATCCTTGGCAGTTTTTTCAAGGCGCCGTGCGCCTACCAGCATGGCAAGACGCGCAAAGCTTGTATTGCAGGAATCCGCAAAAGCGTCTTCAAGCGTCACTTCTCCGTGATACTCATTTTGATAATCGCGCACTACGCTGTAGCGATCCTGTACCGCAGGCTCGGCGCCCACATCCTCCGCATAATCCGCTTTTCTATCGTAGACCCGATTCTCTTTGCCGTCCGTTTTATAATCGGCGGAAAGCTGCATAGATGAAAGATAGTCGCCGCTATCCTCTTCAAAGGCAAGCGGTCCCGTGCAGGAAAACGTCATATTCTCAACGCCGTTTACATATCGCAGCGCGGCGATCAAGGTCACGATCTTAAAGGTGGAGCCGGGCGTATATCTGCCCATGCTCGCCCGATTTACCATCGCGCTGCCCGCCAAGGTTTCGTCGCCTGAAAGATAGTCCTTCATTTTTTCCGGATCAAAGGTGGGCTGGCTGACGGATGATAGAATCTCTCCTGTCTTATAGTTCATTACGACCACGCTGCCCCAGTTGTCATCCATGAGGTCGTAGGTATAGAGCGCAAGATCGGCGTCCACCGTTAAGCTCACATCCGAGCCGTCCATAGCGCGTCCCTGCATATACTGCTTGATCGTTTCGACAAAACTATGGTCAAAGCCGAGCGTGTATTTTGAAAAAGTAGCTTCCGCACCCATCGTTTGCCCGTAGGAATCGCCCACGATGTGGCAAAGCGCCGCGCCGCGGCGCACGGCGCGCTGCTGCTGCT
>CAZNJN010000019.1:0-6161 GCA_964573365.1 uncultured Oscillospiraceae bacterium | reverse complement strand
GCGGCAATTGCCGGAAGCGGGCAGGAAAATATGGCGCTGTGCTGCGATTTTCTGGAGCTGCGGCTGCTTCGCTCCGGCGGCAGACACAGGCTCGATATCAAAGCGCGCGCCGAAGCGCTTTCTTGCCGGCATATTCACGTTCGCCGCTGCTGTTTGTATGCGCTAAGACGACCCCGTTTCGGTCGCATATGTCGCCTGCCGTCACCATGCTTTTCACTTTGTTGATGTGTGTGTTGTAGGGACTCGCGATCCATCGCGCGCCATAAGCGCCCAGTATATAGAGCAAATAAGCGCAGAGAATAAAAAACATTGCGCAAAACACAATCAGCATCGTTTTAATATTACGGCGCGTCTTCATCGAATCGATTCCTCCATCTGCGTTTCAAGCTGTTTGCCGCTCTGTATGGCGATCCCCTCAAGAATGCCTACAATCGCCATACAAGCGATCATAGAGCTGCCGCCATAGCTGACAAACGGAAGCGTAATGCCCGTAAGCGGAATGAGTTTGATCACGCCGCCGATGATGATGAAGCTTTGCAGCGTAATGAGCGTCGTGCAGCCAAACGCCACCAGCATCAAATATCTTGAGGTCGCGTTAAGCGCGATCAAAGCGCCGCGAATGATGAATACCAGATAAAACGCGATGAGCGCAATCCCAAAGAGAACGCCGAATTCCTCGCAGATCACAGCGAATATAAAATCCGTATGAAAAGCGGGAATCGACTTTGGCGCGCCCTGCATAAGTCCGATTCCCCACAAGCCGCCCGACGCGATCGCCATAAGCCCCTGTGCGACCTGATATCCACTGGTATAGTAGCTTGCCCACGGGTCACGCCAAATCGCGACTCTGGCGCGCACATGGTCAAAGAGAAAATAGGAGCCTACCGCTCCGCCGACGCCGACGCCTGTGCTGATCAGCGTGATCTTCCAATTTCCCGTAGCCGTAAAGAACATGACCAGAAATGTTCCAATCATCAGCAAAGCCGCGCCCAGATCGCGTTCGATGACAAGCAAGCCAACACAAACGCCGCAAAAAATACCCGGTATCAGCAATTCCTTTAAGCGGACATTCTCGTGAAAGTAGCCTGCTAAGACCAGCACCAATGCAACCTTCACAAATTCAGAGGGCTGAAACGATACGCCGCCGATAATGATCCAGTTCGTAGCGCCGCCCGCTTCCTTACCTACTAGGAGCAAAAGCGAGAGCAGCACGACGCTGATCCCCATGATGACGAGCTTGAAGCGGTTAAGCAGTTCGTCATAATGAATAATGCCGGTACACAAAAACAAAGCCACCCATCCGACGCCATACCACAAAAGCTGTTTGTAGGCGGAATTAGGCTCCATTCGGTATTGCATAATCATGCCGACTGAAAAAAGGATATAGGTAACGACCAGCAAAAATCGGTCGATATGGACGGAGACAAGCCGAATCAGTAAATAGGTCAGCAGCATGGACACACATACGATCAGTCCAAAGATGATCGCCATAAAATCAAAGCTTTCATCCCGCAAGGAGAGAAAGATAAACGCGCTCATCGTAAAGCCGATAATCAAGCTTAACAGCGCCGACGCTGTCGCATGGCGTATTCTAAGCATCCGTCTTTTCCTCCCCCTTTGCGCCGCTATGCACAATCAGATGAAAGCGCACGCCGCTCATCTCTACCGTGTCGCCATCCGAAAGCTCCACCTGACGTCTTTCTATGGGACTTCCGTTAAAGTAAACATTTTTCTTTTTGCGCGTATGGAACCAAATCGACATGCCGCTTCGATAAATTGTGGCCTGTCTTTTTTTAATTCCTTTGTATTCAAGGCGAATGCTGTTCCGTTTGCCGCAGCCGATCGTATTTTCTTTGAGCAGCGCATATCTCACGCCTCGCAGTTCAACGGGATCTAAAAATTCAATCGCATAAATGAAGGTACCCGCCACTTGACTCTTAACGCGTTGTATTTCTTTGTATTCCAGCACAGATTGCCAAACCAGTCGAAAGAGGATATACAAAATAGCCGCGCAAAAAAAGTAGCGCAGAATCAATGCTACCGACGTATAAGTAGCTGCAGGCATAAACGCGATCTCCCTTCATAAGCGGTGCTGCATTATTATACCATAATGGCGGTGTCGAACAGTGACTTGTTTTGAAATTCGTTCTGTAATAAAAAAGAGACGGAAAACCGTCTCAATAAGTATGCGTGGTTTCACGATAAAATAGGCGATGTAACCAAAAGCTTTTTTGTAATGATGAGATGCTCCTCAATGATGCGCATCGCCTCGTCCGTGTTTCGCGCGGCGCAGGCATCGATCAGGCGTTTGTGTTCTTCAAGTGAACGAACCTCCGCGTCATAGGCCTCGGAATAAAACGGATGCATATACCGATCAACGTTTGCGTGGAGCTGATCGATAAAGGAGATCAACAGTTGGTTGTCGCAGGGCGTATAGAGTGCGTAATGTAAATGAAGATTGATTTCGTCGAGTTTATTGTAGTCTTTCTCATTTTTGAAGTCTTCGAGATAAGAATAAGCCGATTCAATGTCCGCGTCCGTAAGTTTCGGAATTGCCGTGCCGATCGCGCCTTTTTCCAGCATAATGCGTACATTCATGACATTTTCCATTTCGTGCCGTGTCAGTTTTGTAACGACGGCGCCGCGGTTTGGATAGATACGCACCAATCCTTGTGCCTCCAACTGGCGAAACGCCTCACGAACAGGAATGTGGCTTACACTGAGCGCAGAAGAAATCTCGTCTTGGCGCAAGGGCATGTCACCCGGAAGGACGCCTCGCACAATCGCCGTGCGAATAACCTGAAACACCCAATCACGAGCCGCCATGGACTTAGGCTGCATCTCTTCCGCGATTTTTCTTAATTCCATGATTTACCACGCACCTTTTTAAGTTATATAGGAGAGCTCATTACCCTCTATGATATATTATAGTCTTATCATACTCATATTTTTCTTTTTCGTCAAGGACATTCCTTTTTTACGAAAATCGATTTCGTAAAGCTGAAAGGTCAATAACGCCGTCGCTTGCCTTCGCGCCGTTATCGGTATATCCGGTATCGCCATAGAGCAGCGCGCTCACTTCAACCTCCAAAGCGATTGTTTTTGCGCTTTGCGCCTGTTTGCCGTTCACGGACATTTCCGGATGCACCGAAAGCGCATAATAGGAATAGGTATTGCCCGCAAGTACGGCGGTATCCGTATACTCGGCCGTTTTACTTCCGTCAAAATCCGCAATACATGTCTCCGTTCCATATTCGTCTGTGCGGTAGATCTTATATTGAACATAATCCTCGCGAGAGTCAAAGCGAATAACGGGATATCCCTTCGCATTTTTGCTTACGCTGAAATTTGCTGGCGGCAAAGGCACGACCCAGTAGCTGCTTGCATGGGAAGGCTGCGTGCCTTCGGCAAAGACCTCCGTATAAACGCTTGAATGGGGCGTAAACGCGGTAGCAAGCGCTGCCGTATGCTCATATTTTAGAGAGTGCGTATCCAATCGTTCCTCAATGACGCCTTCGGGGCATTCAAACTGCGGCGCTTCGCTTTCATTATATAAATAGGAATAAATCTCATAGAGGATCAAAGCGGGATATTTTCCGCCTGTAGCGGCTTTAGGCAGTGAACCGTCCGCAGAGCTGTCATATCCCATCCATACGCTTGTGGTGTAAGCAGGATTATAAGCGGCCATCCAAGCATCGCGGTTTCCCTCGTTCTCCCCTACGGTTCCGGTTTTGCCCGCAAGCTGAATCCCCAGCTCCCCCAAGCGGTGACCTGTGCCTTCCGATACTACAGATTCAAGCATACTAGTCAAAATGTATGCGTTCTGCTCGCTCATAACGCGGCTGCCCTCCCGCTCGTATGTGTAGAGCACTTCGCCCTTTTCGTTTCTGATCTCCCGAATCACGGTCGGCTGGTAATAAACGCCCCCCGATGCAAAGCAGTTGTAGGCTCCGGTTATCATCCATGGCGAAACCCCGTAGGTAAAGCCGCCCAGCGCCAAGGTCAGACTATTGTCTGTCTCGTCGAAGCCGATACCCAAGGATTGCGCAAAGTTTTTCGCGTTTTCCACTCCCAAATCGGAAAGCACTTGTACGGCAGGAATATTAAGCGAGCGAGTCACCGCTTCGCGCATTGTGACCCAGCCATAGTATTTTGAGCCAAAATTATCCGGCGAGTAATCTCCGAATACCGTTTTTTCATCAAGGAGCACAGAGGCTGCCGTATACTTTTTGCTTTCCAATGCCGGCGCGTAGCAGATTACCGGCTTAATGACCGATCCCGGCTGCCTTCGGATATCCGTCGCGCGGTTAAAATTATAGCTTTGCGTATGCCGTCCGCCCACCAGCGCAGGGATCAAGCGGCTGTTTGTATACTGCATTACGATCGCGGTTTGCACATCGTCGGCCGGAAAATATGCGCCGTCAGACAACACAGCTTCACATTTTTCCTGCAAGTCCTGATCCATTGCTGTGTAAATGCGATACCCGCCCGTATAGAGTTCTTCTTTTTCAACATCCAGAATATGGGAAGCTTCTCTGACCGCAGTTTCCAGATAATAATTCATTCGGCTGCCGGAGAGCGACCTGTCGTGCAAAACCAGTTCTTCTTTTTTTGCCGCGTCCCGATCTTCCTCGCTGATATACCCATAATCGCACATCAAGCCTAAAATGAGATTCCTCCGCTTTACAGAGGCCTCCGCGTTCAGATGTGGCGCATAGTTGGACGGCGCTTTCAATATACCGGCAAGCAGCGCAGCCTGCGCGAGTGTCAGCTCACTCGCATGTTTGCCAAAGTAGCCCTGCGATGCTGCTTCCACGCCATAATAGCCTCCGCCAAAGTATACATAATTCAAATACATGGTTAAGATTTCATCCTTTGAAAAATTCTTTTCCATGTTGTAGGCCAAGACCGCTTCTTCCAGTTTACGGCTCATTGTTTTTTCCGCGTTAAGATGACTCAGCTTGATCAACTGCTGACTGATCGTGGACGCGCCCTGTACATAGCCGCCCGCTTTGATATCCTCCCAGGCCGCGCCTGCAATGCGGATCAAATCGATGCCCTTATGTTCATAGAAGCGCGCATCCTCCGCAGACACAAAAGCCTCCGGCACATAGCTTGGCAAGGTATCAAGCGTGATGCTGATACGGTCTTCCGCTCCGTGAAGTCTGAATATCTCCCGATTTTCGTCATCATAGAAAATAGATGTCTCCGCCGCACCCAGTATTTTATCTGGATCAAAAGAATCCCACGCGTCCATTTTCAAAAGCGTAGCGCATGCAAACAAAAAAAAAGACAGATGCCAGTACGGTAAAAACCAACAGCACCCATTTTATGACCGTCTTAAAGACATTTTTCTTTTTCTTTTCCAAGCACGCCTCCCGCATGGACCTATATGTTTCATCTGGTAAAGCCCGTCGCTGTTATTGTGGGAAAAGCGGCGTAAAAACATACATGGCCCAGCGCGTTTCAGCGGCGCGGTAAAAGTCGATTTCTCAACACATTATCATAAAACCTTACGCAAAGCGAATACAGCAGATCATATCCGACAAGAGCAAGCTGCAAGACGATGATCAGCAGCCACCAGCTCCAGGTGGAAAGCACGGCCGAAAAGTCAAAATCAAAGACAAAGTACACAATCAAAACTGACACAAATACAAAAATGTCGCAATATGCGAGTTTGAGTATAAAACGTATAAGCTTATCTTTGATATGTGTCTGTGCAAAGGTTCTAAAAATACCGTAATGCCCCAAAAGGGCGCAATAAGCATACAGCGGCGTTTTATCCGGCAGCACAAGAAACGCCGCGCCCGCCGATGCCGCAAAGCAGAGGACTGAAAGTCCATACATGCCCTCGCACGCAAGCACATAAATAAAAAGTGAAGCTAAAAATAGACAAGTTATTTTGCTCCACGGTAAAATGACCGCCGCGTAAAGGCACAGGACGCTTAACGCGATCACCATGGCGCCTAAGGAAACCTTTTTGCTGATGCTGATACGTACCATAGCTTTTTTATTTAGCAGCAGGGAATGATATCCACGCGGCCGCCGGAGCAGCATTCGCAGCAGCAGTCCGCGCAGATCAAGCTTGAGCAGATGCTGCAGGTGTCAGTACCCGAATTATATCCGGTATTGCCGCGCGTATATGGATTTCCCGTGTTGCG
>CAZNJN010000018.1:0-20871 GCA_964573365.1 uncultured Oscillospiraceae bacterium | reverse complement strand
GCGGGATCTGCGTGGAGCTGACGACGACCAGCTTATGCGCCTCTTCATAGGCGTAGCACAGATGGTTTTCGATATGGCAGTGCTGCACCATCGGCGTTTCGTACCAGCCCTCGAA
This sequence comes from uncultured Oscillospiraceae bacterium, assembly GCA_964573365.1. Taxonomy (GTDB): domain Bacteria; phylum Bacillota; class Clostridia; order Christensenellales; family CAG-138; genus JAQVRG01. Next base: position 20,756 of record CAZNJN010000018.1, on the reverse strand, counting down.
CTTCATCAGTCCCGGGGTTTTGATCGCCGCCTCATAATCGCCGTGCTCATAGCCCGTATGCGCCAGTATATTGTGGTCGATACCCTCCTCGCTATGGAGCTGGGGCGCGCCGTCCTTCATCGCCTCGATGGGATCGAGCACAAAGGGGTATTCCTCATACTCGGCTTTGATCGCGCGTACCGCCTGCATAGCCGCGATCTCATTTTCCGCTATGACCGCCGCCACGTCGTCGCCGTAGTAGCGCACATGCCTGTTGAGCAGCAGTCTGTCCGCCATGTCCTGATGGTGGGGATCGGTGCTCCACGGATGTCCTGCCGTGGGGAACTTATACTCCGGCACATCAAAGCAGGTGACGATCTTGACAACGCCGGGGATCTTCTCCGCCTCGCTCGTATCGATGCTCTTTACCATGCCGTGCGCGATATTGGAGCGGAACACCTTTGCGATCAAGGCGTTTTTCGAGCAAAGATCGTCCGTGTAGCACGCCCTGCCCGTTACCTTGTCAAAAGCGTCTATACGCTTTATGCTTTTGCCAACGCTCATACCTTTACCTCCTTGGGTCAACACTTAATATAGGTCAGTTTTTGATAAATTGAAACTTTTCGGCGTCAAACAAGCCGATATCGGTAAGGCGAGCCGCGGGGATCACGGGCAGCGCCAGAAACGAGAGCGTGATCAGCGGGTCGCTTTCACCGCCGGCACCAATGGAGGCCGCCGCGTCAAGCAGCGCGCGCTGGATCGAGAGCACCTGCTCGACAGGCGCGTTGGTGATCAAACCAGCGATCGGCAGCGGCAGACGCGCAAGCACGACGCCGCGCGACACCACGCTGTAGCCGCCGCCGCAGCTTGCAAGCGATTCCGCCGCAATGCGCATATCTCTGTCGTTATCACCCGCAACCACAAGGTTGTGCGAGTCGTGGGCGACGGTAGAGGCGATCGCGCCGTTTTTAATATTCATCCCTTCCACAATGCCAAGCCCGATATTGCCCGTCGCATGATGACGCTCAATCACCGCAAGCTTGTTCAAGCTTCCGCTTGAAACAAAGCAGCCGTCCTGATCTCTCTTTACCTGACGCTCTCGAAGCTGTGTCACGATCTGTCCGGGGATCAAGCCGATAACCGGCATTGTCTCCTTCGCCTTGAGCTTAAACGAGTCGTCGGTAAGGGGCGCGATATGCACGCTGTCGAAAACCTGCTTGGGGATAAAGGGCATCGGCATGGGCGTAGGATCATAGACCCTGCCGAAGCGGTTGAATACCTTGACGACCTCAAAGTCCTTGAGATCCTTAAAGAGCACCATCTCCGCCGTATAGCCCGGCGCGATCGCGCCGATCTTATTGAGCCCGTAAGCGCGCGCCGCGTTGTAGGACGCCATGCGCACCGCCTCAGCCGGCTCTATGCCGCACTTGACGGCAAGGCGCGCGATGCAGTTGATATGCCCCTCGCGGCGAATGTTTTCGATATGCTTATCATCGGTACAGAACATGATGTTGTCCGTCGGGATATGGTTCTTGACGATCTTACAAAGAATATCTTCGATTCCGTTTGCCGCCGAGCCGATGCGGATAAGGATGCGCATACCCGTGCGCAGCTTTTCGATCACTTCCTCGTAGTTTGAGCATTCATGGTCGGTAGAAGGCCCCGCCACGCGGTAGGCGTTGAGATCGCGTCCACTGAGTAGCGGCGCATGACCGTCGATGGGTCGATGATCAAAGAGGCGGATCTTATCGAGCATATCCTTGCTGCCGTTGATGGTCGATACGCTGTCCATCACCTCGCCAAGTCCGAGAATACGGCTTTTACGCATGAATTGTTCCATATCCTCAGCCAGAATCGTCGCGCCCGAATGCTCAAAGGGCGTTGCAGGCACGCAGGAGGGCATCATAAACATGACGCGAAGCTGCAAATCGTCCGAGAGCTTATAAATGGCGCGTATACCCTGCGTTCCCGCCACATTCGCGATCTCATGCGGATCGGCGATGATGGTCGTCGTCCCATGCGGCATGATGACGCGGGCAAAGGAGTCCGGCGTAACCATGGAGGATTCAATATGCACATGGGCGTCAATAAAGCCCGGGCAAAGATAAGCGCCGCCCGCGTCCAGCTCCTCCGGCGCGCTATAGCCCTCTCCTATACCGATGATCGTATCCTCATATAAGGCTACGTCCGTATGAAGAATCTCTTTTGTAAAAACATTGACGACATTTGCGTTGCGGATCACATAGGTTGCATTCCCCGTGCGCGCCGCCTGAATCGGTTCGATCTGCTTCATGTTAAGCCCTTTCTTTATATGCTGAAATGCTTCTTCTATGCACCTTTGTCTCAATACGCAATGATAGATTTTCGTAGTTTTATAGAAGTATACCACAGTTTTTTACAGAGTGGAATAGAAAAAACCTAACAAATCGTTAGGTTGGCAAAATATTTTTTATCAAACGTTTATGTGCGCTAGCGCAGCATATTCGCTGCTTTACATTTCCCCCATATCCTCAAGCTCCCAGGTGGGCTGCGGCGTAACCACGGGCCCCTGTGTTTTTTCCGTTTCCGGTGTAGGCACGGGCGTCCATGGAGGTTCCTCGCTCGGCGCGGGTGTGGGGATTTGCGTAGGTACAGGCGTGGGTACGGGCGCAGGCGTATTACTTGGCGCGGGTGTGATCCACGGCGGAAGCGTATAGACCGGATAGGTATAAACCGGCGTCGGGCTAGGCGTGGGCTTCTGCGTCGGCTTTGGCGTCGGCTTCTGCGTCGGCTTCTGCGTCGGCTTTGGCGTCGGCTTTGGCGTAGGCTTTGGCGTAGGCGTCGCGCTCGCCGCCGGAGAAGCGGGCGCGCTAGGACTTACGAGCGGCGAAGCTGGGCTATGTGACGCGGTGGGCGTCGGTAAGGGAGGCGGCACAGCGCTCGGGAGGGAGCTGTTTCCCGCACTTTCCGTTTGCACAGGCAGCTTTTGGGGGCTAAGCGGGATGAAAACGAAAAGCAGCGCGAAAGTCAGCAGCCCGGCTAGCAAGGCCGCCGCGCCGATAGGAAAGCTTTTTCCGTAGCGCTGCTCTCTGGAAGCGCGCCATGTCAAATATCCAAATTTCCATTCATCCTTCCACTGCATAGCCTTAGTATGCGCATCCGTTGCAAAGCTGATCGCTCTTTTTCGTATGTATTGACTTTTTGCTTTGAACGATGCTACAATCGTTATGTTAGCTCATATAGTCCTGCGGAAAGGGCGCGGGAGTCTCTACGGGCCGCCTATCGGTTCAGCTATGGGGTGTGTGATCGTTATCGTATCACGCAGCTCTTTTTATTTGCTTTTCTATTCAACATATAAGGAGGATTCTTAGGATATGGATACGCTGATCAAAAACGGAACGATCGTGAATGCAAGCGGCAGTAGAAAGGCCGACGTGCTTCTTCACGGCGATACGATCCTCGACGTCGGTAACGATCTAAAGAGCGAAAATGCGCGGCTCATCGATGCGGACGGCTGCTATCTTATGCCGGGCTTTATCGATACGCACACGCATTTTGATCTGGATCTTGGCTTTACCGTCACGGCGGATAATTTTGTGACCGGCACAAAGGCGGCCATTTTGGGCGGTACGACCTGCGTGTTGGACTTTGCGACGCAGGATCGGGACGGTACCTTGCAGCAAGGGCTTGATCTCTGGCACAAAAAAGCGGAGGGCAGCAGTTGCAATTACGGCTTTCATATGGCGATCGCCCGCTGGGATGAGGGCGTGCGCAACGAGCTGCACGCCATGACAAAGCAGGGCGTTACGTCTTATAAAATGTACATGGTTTACGACGCGCTCAAGGTTGACGACGGAGAAATCTATGCGGCGCTCAAATGCGCCAAGGCGGAGGGCGCGCTTATCGGCATTCACTGTGAAAACTGGGAGGTTCTCCAGCGCCGCATCGGCGAACTCAAGGCGCGGGGCATCCTCTCTCCCGTAGGACATCCCCTCTCCCGCCCTGCCGCTGTCGAGGCGGAGGCGGTCGCGCGGCTTATGCGCATTGCCGAGCTTGCAGAAACTCCCGCCTATGTCGTCCACCTCTCTACGGAGGAGGGCTTAAAGGAGGCGAAGCGGGCAAGAGAGCGCGGACAGGAGGTCTACTTGGAAACCTGCCCGCAGTATCTTATGCTCGACGACCGCTGCTACGCGCGCGAGGACGGGCTAAAGTTCATTATGAGCCCCCCGATCCGCAAAATGAGCGACCAAGGCGCGCTTTGGGACGGGCTTGCAAAGGGCGAGCTTGATACCATCGGCACCGATCACTGCTCCTTCACCATGGCGCAAAAGGCGCGCGGCAAGGACGACTTTTCCATGACGCCAAACGGCGGCGCGGGCGTGCAGCACCGCGCGCAGCTCCTTTATACCTACGGGGTATGCAAAGGACGCATCAGCCTGGAGCAAATGGTCGCCTATCTGTCCTATAACGCTTCGCGCCTGTTCGGCATGCCCGAGCACGGTGAGATCGCCAAGGGAAAAGCCGCCGATCTTGTGATATGGGATCCCGATTTTGAAGGCGAGATCACCGATACCAACCATGCCTATAACTGTGATAATTCCATTTATGCGGGCATAAAGGTACAGGGACGCGCGCGCGACGTGCTGCTAAACGGCGAGGCGGTCGTACTTGACGCGAAGCTCGTCAAAACCGGCAGCGGACGCTATATCGCGCGTCAAGCCTACAGCAAGCTTCGATGAATACCGGCTGCATCCTTATGGCGGCGGGCGCTTCTACGCGCTTTGGCGGCAACAAGCTGCTTGCGCCCTTTTGCGGCGTCCCCCTCTATAAGCTGGCGCTTGGAGCCATCCCTTCTGCGCTCCTTTCGGGAGTGGCCGTGGTCAGCGGAGCGGACGAGATCCTCTCCGCCGCCGTGCAGCAGGGCTTTACGCCCGTCGTCAACCGCTTGCCGGAGGAGGGCGTAAGCCGCAGTATTCGTCTTGGTATACAGTCCTTTTCGACTCCGCCGGACGCGCTTCTCTTTATGGTCGCGGATCAGCCCTGCTTAAAGCAAAGCACTGTTGAAGGGCTGCTCGTTTTTTCTAGCGAACAGCCGGATAAAATTGTGCGCCTACGCTGCGCGGGCAAGGCGGGCAACCCCGTGATCTTCCCGTCGGCGCTCTTTTTTGAGCTGCTTACTCTAAAGGGCGATCACGGCGGCAGCGCGGTTATGAAAAAGCATCCCGAGCTTGTATGTTTTCTCGAAATTGACGATCCCTTAGAGCTTATCGACGCCGACAGGCGCGAGAGCCTGCTTCAGCTTGAATCCGATTTACCGTATAGCGGTCTTAAAAATAGTGAAAGCGAGTAACGATTCCTATGTTCCAAGCAATCAAAGCAAACATCATGTATGCAGAGCCAAGCGGCTTCGTATGCCATGAAAATGCGTATCTTGTCACTGAAAGCGGCGTCATTCGCGGCGTTTTTGACGGTGCTCTGCCCGAAACCTATAAAAATGCAAAAATCGAGGATTACAAAGACGCCATCCTCATCCCCTCCTTTTGCGACCTTCATCTGCATGCGCCGCAGTATCCCATGCTTGGCATGGGTATGGACTTGCAGCTTATCGACTGGCTGAACAACTATACCTTTAAGCTTGAAGCCATGTTTGAAAATAAGGATTTTGCCCGCCGCGTTTACCGGCAGCTTGCGCAGGAGCTCATCAAGCGCGGCACTACGCGCGTATGTATGTTCTCGAGCCTTCATACCGACGCAACGCTCATTCTTATGGAGGAGATGGAGCGGGCGGGCGTATGCGGCTATATCGGCAAGGTGAATATGGATCGAAACGGCGGCGAGCAGCTACAGGAAACGACGGAGGAATCCATCCGCGAGACGCTGCGCTATTTGGACGGCTGCAAGGACTTTAAGCTTGTTCAGCCCATCCTGACGCCGCGCTTTACGCCCTCTTGCACCAACGAGCTGATGGGCGCGCTTGGCAAGCTTGCGGGGGAGCGTGACCTTCGCGTGCAATCGCACCTAAGCGAAAATCACGACGAAATCGCGTGGGTCAAAGAGCTGCATCCCGACTGCGAGCGCTATTATCAGACCTATGAAAAATACGGCATGTGGAAGCCGTATACCGTAATGGCGCACTGTGTGCATTCCGATGAAACAGAGCGCGCCGCCATGAAAGCGGCGGGCGTTTATATGATCCACTGTCCCGATTCCAATTCCAATATCCGAAGCGGCAACGCGCCGATCCGCCGCGCGATGCAGGAAGGCTTACATGTCGCCATGGGCAGCGATATCGCGGGCGGCGCGCATCTGGCAATGGCGGATGTGCTGACCGACGCGGTGCGCGTATCCAAAACGCGCTGGATCGAGACCGACGGCAAGGATGATTTTCTTAAATTTCACGAGGCCTTTTATCTTGCGACCGGCGCGGGCGCCTCTTACTTTGGCGGCAGCGGCAGCTTTCAAGAAGGGGAAAAGCTGCACGCGCTCGTACTCACCGACGAGCTGCTCTGCCCCACGCGTCACCTAATGCTCCCCGAGCGGCTTGAACGGCTGATCTACCTTTTTGATGATCGAAATGTGCTTTCAGTCTACAGCGACGGCGTCAAGCGCTTCTAGTTTTTTTCGGCTGCTCCGCTTTTGAGCGCCGCGTAGAGCGCCTCTACGCGCAGGGTCTGCTTCTGCATTTCCTCCGGATCCGCGCCCTTGAGCACCGCGCCCATGTACCGCGCCTCGATGCTGCACTCTTGATCGCCCATCACCATCTTGTCCGCGAGGAACACGACCGCTCTTTCATCGATATGCTCACGCATATCGAAGGTCAAATACATATGCGAAGCTACGATACGGGCTATCTCCGGATAGCCCTTTTCCATGAGAAAGTCCGCGCCTGCCTGATCGTGAAAGCTCTGCAGGCGCAATACATCATGCAGCAGCGCGCCGGCGACGACGAGATCTTCATTAAAATCCCACCCTTCGCCAAATTCATCGAGCAGCGCAGAGGCGCGGCGCATGACCGCCTCGCAGTGCCTTCTGATATGCTGCGGTAAACGCACCTCGTCCCATAGCGCTTCGCACTGTTTTTCATTGGGTATATTCATGGCTTTATTATACAAAAAGCTCTTTTATCCGTCCAGCACGGCAAAAATTCTACAATTTTCTTTTTACCATTAGAGTATTCTACATTCTTATAGTACAATAGAAGCAGCATCCGTAGAGGGGGACGAAAATATGAGATTTTCCGCCTTGTTCAGGAGGTTTGACCGGCAAACGCAAAAAGCGAAGCGCTCGCGCGCCTTTACGCTGATGGAAATGCTGATTGTGGTAGCCATTATCGCAATTCTTATCGCCATCGCCATACCCGTATTTTCTTCGCAGCTTGAAAAATCCCGTTTATCTGTCTGTGAAGCTAACCGCCGCTCTCTGCTTTCGCTCGTATACGCCCAAAGCGACCTAGAGAGTTCCGATCCGCAAGCTGCGCTCAAAGCCAGCTTTCAAGCCAATTATACGCAAAGCGACGACGGAAAAAGCCGCTATATCTGCCCGGACGGCGGACGCTTTCTTTGGGAAAACGATCATATCGGCTGCACAAAGCATGACTTAACCGTACCCAATACCGTGCTTACGGATTATCAGACGATCGTCGAGGACTGGAAGAACTTAAACATTCCCTATGCGAGCAACGACCTGTTTCGTGATTATCTGAAAAACAAGTATGGCGGAAATTGGCCTGCGATGAAGCTTGACGGCAGCGATACCGCACTTTATGTGCAGCCGTATTATAACAGCACGACCAAGGAGCTTTCCATTTTTGCCAGCACGCAGCAGGAAAACGGACATTGGTTTACGCAGTATGTCTATTACGACGGAGTATGGTACACGCCGACTGCGCAAAGCGACAACCATTCGGGAATTTCCATGACTGCGGACAACTATCAAGAGCTCATTTCAACCTGGAAGCCCGTAACCGTCACCTATCTTTCCTAGCAGATTGATGTTAAAAGCGGCACATAAAGCGAAATGTTTAGTGCAGATGGTTTTCTTCCGACTCAAGAGATGATACAATAAAAAAAATCTGTTTGGAGGCTTGTATGATCGTCATCGGTATCTGCGGCGCAAGCGGCAGCGGAAAGAGCACGCTTGCGAAGGCTATTAAGGAAAATCTGACCTGTTCTTCCCTTATTATCGGGCAGGATTGCTATTACCGGGACCATTCCGAGCTTCCCTTTGAACAGCGCGTCCACATCAACTATGATGAGCCGAACGTGTTTGACCATGACGAGCTGCTCACAGATATTCAAAGCCTGTGCCGCGGGGAAGCGATCACGCGCAAGGGCTATGACTATGCCAACCACATGCGCGCCGATACGGACGAGCTGATCGAACCGCCCGATGTGCTCATCCTTGAGGGCATTCATGCGTTCCACGATAAGCGGCTCTGCGAAATGATGAGCTTGAAGGTCTACATGCATGTCGATAAGGATATCTGCCTGCTGCGCCGCATCAAGCGCGATATCCGCGCGCGCGGCCGTTCCATCGAAAACATTGCCGAGCAGTATCTTTCCACCGTAAAGCCGATGTACGAGCAGTATGTGTGCAAGTACATTGACGACGCCGATTTCGCGATTATGCGCGGCGGCAAAAACCGTATGGCGATCGACGCGATCTGCGCGTATCTGATGACAAAGCTGCTCGCCGAAAAATTCGACAAGGATCAAAGCATCATTACCAAGGAAAGCAAAGAAAATGCCGCCGACATTATGGCGGGGGTATAGGCGCATGACACAAAAAACGCCGCTCGCGCAATCTAGCGCAGGCGGCGTCTGTTTTTGCACTTTATGCTGCGGGTCTGCCGATCAAGGCGCTGAATTCCTCCTCGCTCATGCCGCGGTATTCGTTGGTTTCGGGTACAAGCACATAGTATCTGCCGTCCACCTCGTAATACTGCACGGTACCGTTTGGCAGAATCAAGCTTTCGTCGCTCATAAGTAGCGTAGGCATAGCGGATAAATACGCCGCGTCGATTTCGGGATCGATGGAAACCTCCTTTTTGCCGAACATCTTTTTGACCATCGCAGCAAGTCTTTCCGTTTCCACACCCACGCAGCTTCTTTCGTTGATCCGCATACCCGTAACGGGAACCGTATCGCGCGAAAGATCCGCCATATCCATACGCGCGCCGATCAGCGCCAAGGCGCAAATCTGCTCAAAGCTCATATCCGTATCGATATTCGCCTGCGCCGCTTGATACATGGCGGGGATATTGCGTATTTGATCGCTGTTTTTCATGGTCTCCAGAATAAGACTAAGCATCCGCTGCTGACGATCGACGCGTACAATATCCGACGAGTCCTTTCTTAAGCGGCAATAGTCGAGTACGGCCTGCCCGTTCATATGCTGCATTCCCTTTTCATAGCTTCGTCCGTTCATGGTGAAAGCTATGTCCATGTCAAAGTCCACGCCGCCCATCGCGTCCACCATCTGCTTGACCACCGGCATATTTACGCAGACGTAGTGCTGAACCGGTACGTCAAGGAGCTTGCTCACCGTTGTCATCGCATACGCATAGCCCTGCTTTTTTGCGCCGCCTCCAAAGGAAAACGCATTGTTGATCTTTGCAAAGGGCTCGTCCTCCTTCGCGATCTCCCCCTCGCCATTGTAGATTTTCACATAGCTATCGCGCGGGATCGAAAGCAGCGCTACGCTGTTATCGGAAAAATCAATCGTAATGAGCATCATCGTATCTGTTCGGTAGCTGCCCCAGCTCGCGCGCTCGGCGCTCTCGTCAATGCCAAGCGCAAGCACGTTGACACGGTTTTTCATAAACTCCATATCCGCTTGGGGCGCGAGTACCTCCTCTACGCCGGGCGTCGGCTCGGGCGTAGGCGTCGCTTCGATCACAGGCGCGGCGGTTTTTGTCGCCGCGACATCCGCCGTAGGCACGGGAGAAGGTGTAATCGCTGTTTCCGCTTCAAAAAGGCTGGCCGGATCATTGACCCTCTGATAAAAGCGCAGACCAAGCACCAGTCCAAGAAGCAGCAGCAGGCCGAGCGACACAAGCGTGATTTTCAGCCATGTTTTCATGTTTTTCCCTTATTCCTTCAATAAAAGTAAGCGCTGCTCATTTTGCAGCGCTCTCATTATACATCCAAGCCCGCACGCGCACAACAAAGCGCGCAACATTACCATTATTTTGTCTTATCCTCGTTGATCACGCGGGGCGGCGCTTCCAAAAGCGTCGGGTCGTTCAAATACTCGCGAATGCGCGCAAAGCACAGCGCGAAATAGCTGCCGGAGCAGATCCGCTCATCCATCACGCAGCCAAGCGGCAAACAGCGCACAAAGCCGATGCCCTCTGCGCTACGCATTGCGACCTCACGCATGTTGCCCATCGCAATAAACATACTTGCCGTGCCAAACTCATAAAGGTGATGGTAAATATGGTTCGTGCGGATGCTCGCAAGATTCGTAACCAGCAGGCTTTCGTGAAACGGACTTGCGTCGATCACCGACTTGGGAAGCATATTATGCTTGTCCGCCCATTTCAGTATGCGCACCGCCGCGCCTAAAATATGCGGGTGCTTCAAAAGTTTCGTTATCAGCGCGTCGGTTTCGTTATTATCCCCCGGCTTGCGGTTTATGCTGACATAGTCGTCGATTTTCGCCTGTACGTCAAAGATCGTATCCGTATATTCAAGCTTCATCTTATTCATCGTGCCGCCGCCGTCTCCTGGCTTTAGCACCACCATTGCAACGGAAAATTCGTTGCGCGCATAGATCCTTCGATTGACGATGAAACGGTTCATCTCAGGATACTCCGCCGCCGTGCGAAGATATGCGCCGATGATCAAGGCAAGGTGGCTGATCGGTCTACCCTCGCGGCGCTTAGCGCGGATATAGCTTTCCATCGGTGCAACAGGGATATTGAGTGTTACCATATTCATGGCGTCATAGCGGTGTTCCATGATGTAAGGAACAATCTCATACATCGGTTCTTCCGAAAACACCTGTACGCCGTCTGCTCTTTTTTTTGTCATGCGCTTCCCCTTAGTTTTCTGTCATGATTTGCAGAATCGTTTCATCGGTCTCTCGCATCGATCTTGCCATTCTGCCGACATTATCGATGCTTCTATCTACGTTATCGGAAAGAAAGCCGTCGCCGCCATTGAAATTGCGCCCGCGCAGGCTCATCTCATAGCCCATGATCCCCGCGTCCACCGCCGCCGCGATCTTCGCCGCGCAGGAAGGCTTCGCGCCGTCGCAAACCATACCCGAGAGGATCGCTACGGCATTTTTGACGACCGCGGCGATCTGCACAGCCTTTGCGCCCTGCAAATACGCAATGCCGCAGCCCGCGCCCACGCCGGCGCTCGTCGCTCCGCAGTAGGCGGAAAGTCTGCCAATTCCGGCTTTTTGCTGCGCCGTGATCAAGGCGGAAACACAGAGCGCCCGATAGAGCTTCTCCTTATCTGCGCCCATATCTCTAGCATAGGTAATGACGGGCATTGAAGCCGTCAAGCCTTGATTCCCGCTGCCCGAAAGAATAATGACCGGCATTTCACAGCCGCTCATACGCGCGTCTGAGCCTGCCGCTGCCGCCGCGCGCGCACGGGTGCGCACGTTGCTTTCGCCGTTTTCGATCAATAGCCTGCCTATGCCCGCGCCCCAATGATTTTTTAAGCCCTCTTCGCTGATCGCACTGTTGCAGTCGATCCAGCGTTCGATCGTATTTTCTATGTCGCTGATTTTGACATCGTCAGCAAAGCGCACGATATCCTCTACATTAAGCAGCGATTTATCCGTTAAGCCGGATTCGCTCGATGCGCTTACAGCCTCGTCAACGAGAATTTGCTCGTCCTTTTGGATCAGCACGATATTTTTATGGCTGTTGGTGATGCGCACGCGCGCGCAGTGTGCATCATTTTCGGTGAAAAGCTCAATCAATATGTCAAATACGATCGGGGTCTGCGCGCATTTGACCTCGATACTGTGCTCTTTGATATAGGCTTCGATCCGCTTTTTATCGGCGTCTGTAATATGGGCGACGACCTGCAGCTCCGCATCCGCATCACCCGCGATGATCCCTGCCGCCGCCGCAGCCTGAATGCCCTTTAAGCCGCCCGTACCGGGTACGACGACGCTTTTAACATTTTTTAAGATATTTCCGCTTACCGTCAACACCGCACGAAACGGTATCTCACCGAGCACGGCGCGCGCCTTCGCAGCCCCGTAAGCGATGCTGATCGGCTCTGTGCAGCCCGTCGCCGGCACCAGTTCTTCTTGCAGAATATGGAGATAGCTTTGATATGTCGAATCCGCGCATTTCATGAGTGATACACCTCCTTTTAGCAGGTATTTGTAGTATATCACACAAAGCTGCGCTTGCCTATTTTACGATCCAAGGAAGAGGCAGAATATATTCTTCGTCCGCCGGATCATCAGCGTACTTTTCATGCTGTGATTCCGGCGTATCATAGTAGACGTAATCGTCGGTAACGGGGCTATAGCTGTATACGCGCAGCTCACCTTTTGCTTCGTCGATTTGCAAAAAGCGCATATAGCCGCTCCCGCCTTCATCCGCCGCTTGATAATTGTTCATCATCTGATAAACGCTGCGTTCCTCCACGCCGTCCCCATCGTCGTCAAGCTGAATGATCTCGCAGGCTTGATTGTAGCGGTGTCCGCAAAGCACCATATAGACGTTCGGACATTCCTTCACCACTTTTTTATAGAACTTATCACCGGCATCCGTGCGTTTAAGATCGGTCTGAAAGTAGCTGTGTGTGCAAAGTACGCCGATGCGCTCCGGATACTCCTTCAATACGGCCTTCATCCATTTGAGGCAGGATGAATCCGGCGCAAAGCCCATATAGACAAAAATAAAGGGCGTATTGCCAATATCCACAAGGTCATAGTGCCCGCGATTATCCTGATAACTGCCGCCGTACCACGGCTTATCCTCATAGCGCTCCGCTCCGAAGTATTTGCAGAAATGGCTGTAGTCGGCCTCGTCGTGATGCTCGTCATGGTTGCCCGCGCATACGCCGTTGGGGATGGAGTCGATCATCGCCTGCGCGTCGCTGGCGACCTGCCATTGCAGCTCGTCGTTATAGTTATGCACAAGATCGCCGGTATGCACGATATAGCACAGGCTCATTCGCTCTTTCTCTTTTGAAAGAAAGCTTGTGATCGCGAAATACGTCTCTGGATACTTTTTACTGTAGTGCTGCGTGTCGCTCAGCCATGCGATCGTATAGACGCCGTCTCCCCCGTTGAGCTGATCCGGTATCGGCGTGGGTGTGGGCTTTGCCGTAGGCGTCGCCGTTTGCGCCGCCGTTGGCGCGGGTGTAAGGCTTAGCGTCAGCTTCGCTTCCGGTTCGATCGTAACGGCGGCGTTTTCCTTTTTTTCGCAGCCGCAAAGACAAAGCGCAAGCACGCAAATGAGCAAAAGCCCTTTGCGTGCGAGGTTTGCTTTTATTTTTTCTGCTTCGTTTATCCGATGCAGCTTGAATGCAGATACCCGATTATGCCGTTTGCACTGCAATAATACCAATCCCCTTCAATGCTCATGATTTGGATTTGCGTACCCGGCGCGAGCGTCGCCACAAGCGCCGAGCTCGTGCTCTGCTGCGCGCGCATATTCACCGCGCGGTCTGCCCGTGTGTGCGTTCCCGTGGCGGTCGTTGTCGTGGTCGCCGTTTCTGTGTCCGTCGTCGCCGCGATGATGGGCGCAGTCTCAACGATGGGCAGCTCGGGATAGACCACCGATGTACCAAGCTTAACGTATTTCGTGCGCACATAACCGCTGACGCCGTTATAGTTTGCGCTGTACCAACCCGATTTGGGATTGTCAAGCACCTCTACGGCAGTACCCGCGCTAAGCGTGGCTAGCGTTTCGGAATCCGTGCTCATGGATGCGTAGACATACGTCTTTTTGGTCGCGGCATAGGCTTCCTGCGTGGTGACGCCGCTATCGGGATAAAAGAGCAGGTAGGCGGTCTTGATATAGCCAAGCTTTCCATCCTCACAGCGCACCTTGCACCAGTCCTGCCCGATCTGCAGCAGCATCACATGCGCGCCGGCGCTAAGCACCTCCACAGTCTTATCCTTTGAGGTGGAAAAGCCCGTGCGAAGAGGCGTCTTATTATAGCGCACCGTTGCCGGACATTCGAGCGGATCGCTCTTGCCGTCTTTGGGCTGTTCGTAATCTCCGTAGGCGGGGATCGCCGCCTTCAAGCTGCCGCTTAACGCCGTGTCAAGCGCCTTTGCATTGGTGATCTTGCAAACCGTACCCGGCGGGCAATTATAGTATACCCATTGAGCGACATGCGGCAAAACGCGAATGCAGCCGTGGGAAACATTTTTGCCAAGATTGCGGTACGCGCTCTTCGACATAGACGTTAGTTTTTTGGAATCGTACATGACGGAATGGATGTATACGCCGCGCACCACCTGCGTCCAGTATTGGGCATACTGACCGTAAGCTACAAAGTAGCCAAAGCGCTCCTTCAAATCGCCGATCGTATAATTCCCCGCGCCGGTCGCGTTTTCCTCTGATCCGGTCGTACACAGGCTTTGCAGCACAACCTTGCCGGTCGCCGTTTCATACACCGTAATGATCTGGTTTTTCAAGTCGATCTCGATCCAGTAAAGATTCGGGTCCGTGTTATCATAGTCCACCTTGCTGGTATTGCCGCTAAAAACTGCGGCGTTTGCCGAAAAGGGGATCGCAAGCAACGTAAGCATGCCAAGTATAAACGCAACAATTCTTTTTTTCATTCGTATCTCCTAGCCGTTTTCTTTTACCATTATTTACCTTATCGTTTTCTCTGTCAAAGGGTCTATTTTTTCTATTTTTGTCATAAAATAGATTCCCGTGAAGCCCGCCGCAAAAAGCAGCAGATCCGGCGCAAGCCTTTCCATGCTGATCCCCGGGAACACCATGATGAGCGTTACGAGCAAAAAGCCAAGCATCATATAGTAGGAATAGCCATGATAGCGCTTGAACATCTTGCGGATGAAAATCAGCATCAGCCCGCCGCCGATCACGCCGCCTAGAGCGACGAAGACCAAAACACGCATATCCAGATGCGTAAGCGCAGAGAGCAGCGGTTCATAGATACCAAGCATCATCAAAAAGAACGATGTGCTCATGCCCGGGATCATGGTTCCCGCGACAACGATCGCGCCGCCAAGCGTAGACGAAAGGCTCGTAAGCTTCATGCCCGCGCCGCCTGTTATTTTTCCGCTGGCAAACACCATGGCGCCTATGAGCAAAAAGCCTGCCGCCGTTGCAAGCAGGTAACGGGCTTTGAATCCGTTTTTATTTGCCTCCTTAAAAAATGAGGGCAAGCCGCCAAGCACCATGCCGATAAGAGCAAACATGAAGGGCTCTCTGAGATTTTGCAGCAGCCATTCAAGCACAAAGCTGCAGCCGATCAGTCCCGCCGCAGCGCCGATCCCGAGTGGGAGCAAAAACAAAAAGTGCTTTTTGCCCTCTGTTCTAAAATGGCGAAACAAGCCGTATACCGCTTCTACGCAGGGCTCGTAGAGTCCGAGGGAGATCGCCACCACGCCGCCGCTCGCACCGGGAATGATGCAGGTCGCGCCGATCAGCGCCCCTTCTAAAGCGCTCAGTATAAAACTGCTCTTTTTCTTTCTTTTGTACAACATATCTGCATTCTAGCATGAAAAAGCCATATGTGCATCAAATCCACACGATATTCACAAATCTTTCAGAAATCAGAAAAAAGCGACTCCCGTGAGTCGCTTCAGACTGTCGATAAAGCCTTTGGGGTTCGGGGCACGCAAGCCCCGGAAGCTAAATTCGCGAGCAGCGACATGCGCGGTGCGAGCGAAAGCCCTTGCTTGTCAAGGGTTTCTTCTCACGCTGCACTGACCGCTCCAAAGGAGCAAGTGCAGCGCGCAAACTCGAAAAATGTGGCAAAGCCACTTTTTCGACAAGCAGAAGCGACTGCCGTGAGTCGCTTTTGCCCTATGTTATATGCTACTGAATTTTTACGCGCCGAACCAAAGCGTCCAGCTCGCCCACCTGAGCGTAAAGCTCCTCGCAGGAGGCTTGGCTTGTCTCCGCGATGCCCGCGTTGCGCTCGCCGATGCTCACTACGCTTCCCATGTGTTCTTTCATTCGGCCCATCTCCGATACATAGCCGTCCATTTCACCGGCGATCTCATTGACCGCATTCTTCGATTTTCCCGCCTCATCGGAAACCGCACCGAATGTTTTCTCCATGTTGGCAACCGCCTGAATACCATTTTCGATGGCCTTCAGCGATTCCTGTATCAAGACGGTCGTTTCCTTCGCGGCGTCGGCCGTATTGTTCGCCAGCATACGCACCTCGTCGGCAACTACGGCAAAGCCTTTTCCGGCTTCCCCCGCGCGCGCCGCCTCCACTGCCGCGTTGAGCGCGAGAATATTGGTTTGGAAGGCGATCTGATCAATCGCCTTGATGATTTGATCGATCTTCGCGGAAGAATCGTTGATTTTCCGCATCGCCTCGCTAACGCCGTCCATTTGCGTTTTGCAGGCGCCTACGCTCTGGTTTACCATCACCGTACACTGATTGGCTTCTTCGGCGTGGGCTGCACTTTTTGTAAAGCCTTCCGCAAGCTCGCTGATCAGCGAAAAAAGCTCTTGAGAGTCTGCCGCCTGCTGCGTAGCGCCGTTTGCAAGCTCCGTATTGCCTTCGGCAAGCTGTTCCGCGCCCATCATGACCGTTGCGGATATGCTTTGAATTTTTGTAAATACGTCGATCAGCGAATCCGTAAGCTCCGTAACCGACGCCTGAATATGCGCAAAATCGCCTTTGTACTCTGCGGAGGTCTTTGTTGTAAAGTCGCCGTTATGCGCGATTTTATAGAGCACGTCCTGTAAGTCGCTGATTACGCCCGCGATATAAGCATTCATCGTGCCGAAGGCCTCGGCAAGCTGCTTTGTCGTTGCAGACACATTGCCAAAATCCGTGACTATGCCGACGACTTTCCCCTTTGCCATCTCCTCTGCGCTCTGCGCCATCCCCGAAAGCGGACGGATCACGCGAGAGAGCACCAGAAAGCCTACGCCGAGCAGTGAGCAGAGCGCCGCCAAGCCGCATACGAGCGTCGTTGCGATCAGCACCGTCCCTTTGATGGAACCGGCAGCAGCCGCAAAAACAAGAAAGGCCATCGCTATGATCGCCACGATACCGATAGCCGAAATTGCCCGAAGACCGGCCTGTGAATTTCGCATTTTCTTCATGGTGGTGTTCCGCTCTTTCTTTAGTTGTAATTGTAATGAAGCACTTTTCTATGGATAGAGAAAAGTGCTTAGTGTGAATGGATTCAGCTTTCTCTTACAAAGCCGTTGATGTCAAGGATAAGACTTATGCTGCCGTTTCCCATGATGGAACAGCCCGAAATGTAAGCGCGATTGCTCATGGTTCGCGTGATCATGGTGGGCAGAGGCTTGATCACCACCTGCTGCTCGCCTACGATTCTATCGACGAACAGGCAGACATTGTGCTCCTCCGACTCGACCAGCACCATAATACCTTTTTTTATATCGCTGATTCCCTCTTGAACTTTGAATATCTTATGCAGTCTCATCACGCGGTAGCATTGGCCGCGAATGATGATGGATTCCATGCCGTTCGGATCAACGATCAAGTCATAGAGTCTGGGTTCAAAGGATTCCCGGATGTTCAGAATCGGAATAATATAGTGCTCCTCGCCTACCGTAACATCCATGCCGTTGATGATGGCAAGCGTCAAGGGGATATGCAATGTGAAGGTTGTGCCAAGCCCCCTCTCGCTTTCAATCGAAACCGAGCCGCCCATCTTCTCCACATTGGTACACACAACGTCCATGCCGACGCCGCGTCCGGAATACTCCGTGACCTTTTCGTTGGTGGAAAAGCCGGGCAAAGTAATAAAGTTGAACGCCTCCCGATCGCTGATCATGTTTTCGGGTTTGCTGGTCAAGCCGCGCTCGATCGCCTTTTTAACGATCATATCTCTGTCCAGACCGCGTCCGTCATCCGCCACAACGATCATAACGTCGCTGCCCACATTGCGCGCTTCAAGCGTGATGGTTCCAATCTCCGATTTTCCCGCCTTGCGCCGCTCCTCCGGGGATTCCAGACCGTGATCCATACTGTTGCGGATCATATGCATCAAGGGGTCGGAGAGCTGCTCGATCACGTTTTTATCTACTTCGGTTTGTTCGCCAAGCAAAATCAGCTCGGTCTCCTTGCCGACTTTATGGCTCATATCATAGACGAGTCGCTGCATTTTTCTAAAGGTAGCCTTGATCGGCACCATTCGGATGGACATGACGACGTCCTGCAGCTCATCGGTAAGCTGGCGCAGTCTGCGTGTGGATTTTTCAAAGGACTCGATATGCAGATCCGTCACCTCTGGGTTTCGGGATACCATCGACTCCGTTGTGACGATCTCGCCTACCAAATCCATCAGCTTATCCACGCGTCCAATCTTGACGCTGATAAAGCTGGAGGTCTTTCCGGCTTCGGGTGACACGGCGCTTTGCTTTGCATTCGCTTCCGTCTTTGCCGGCGCAGTCTTGATCGCCGTCGCGCTCTTTAGCCCCTGCACGGGCTTGACGGGCGCTGCGGCTTTTTGTTCCTCCGCCTTAGCGGAGGGCGCGCTTGACGCCGGATTCTCCGTTTCCGCCTTTTTCAGCGGCACGGGAATGGATATGCAATCTCTGAGCTTATCAAATTCCAGCGTTTGCAGGAAAATGGTCTCCTCCAAATGCGCTTTGAGTTCTTCTTCGGAGAGCGCGCTTTCGATGTAGATCGTCAAGCCGTTGGCAACGATGATTTCATCGCAGTTCACGTTGAGATCCTCGGGAATGTGCGCGATTCTTGTGTACATGCCCTCCATGCTGTTTACGACGGCGAAGGCGCGGACGCTCTCCATCGCGCAGCCGGGCATAAATGTGATATGCGCATGATAGTAGGCGAGCTTCGCTCCGGCAGGCGCGAGAGCCTCCGTTTCCTCTTGCATCTGCGGCTCGGCGGCAGCAGCGGGCTGCGCGATCACGGGTTCAGGCGCTGCAGGCGTTACGGGCGGAGCTACGGTTGCGGGCGCTTCCGCCTTGGGCGCGGCGCCTGCATCGCCGTGTTCGCCGTTGAGTTCCATCAATTCTTCGTAAAGGCCGGCTGACTGCGCGTGCAGCTCATCGATCTCGCCGTCGGGAAGAAGTCCTTCCTGCACCATTGCAATCTGGCTTTTGAAGAAATCGATGCACTCGAGCACCAAATCAAAAATAGACTGCCACACCGCTTTGGGCGCTTCGGCATTTTGGCGCAGAACTGAGAAGACGTCCTCAACACTGTGGGAAAGCGTCGTTAGGCCGTTATAGCCCATCATCGCCGATGATCCTTTGATTGTATGCATGACACGAAAGATCTCATCGATCTGACTCTTGTCCAAGGTCATGCTCTTTTTGTTATCTAAGAGCATTTCCTCCAACTGTTCCAAGAGCTGCGAGTTTTCGTATACGTATACCTCGGTCATGGAATCATTGTCGTTCATCGTGCCTCTCCTTTATCCAAGTTTGCGCAGCGTCTCCACGATCGTCTCTTCTTTATAGGGCTTTACGATAAAGCCTACCGCGCCGGCAACCACCGCGTCGCGTACCATTGCTTCCTGGCCTAGAGCAGATACCATGACGACCTTTGCGTTTTTATTGATCTTCTTGATCTCCTTGAGCGCGGTGAGTCCGTCCATCACGGGCATCGTTATATCCATTGTAACGATGTCGGGCATGCTCGCATTATATTTTTCCAGTGCGTCCGCACCGTTTTCTGCCTCCGCTACCACCTCGAAACCGTTTTTGAGCAGCATATTGCGAATCGAAATACGCATAAATGCCGCGTCATCGACGATCATAACCTTGGCCATCTACATTCCTCCTACTCGTATACAGCACTCTTCATAGCATACGACGTCTATTATACTACAAGTATCCCGTTTCGTCACGTATTTCCATCAATTCAAGCGCTTTCGCTGCTCATTTTGCAGTCCGAAAATCACCTTTGCCAGTTCGTCCGAACCGATCAGACCCTCCTGCTGCAAAAACCGGCATCCGTAAAAATAGACGCCGTTACGCTTTTCTACACGCACGATCGTCGCGGCCTGCGAAATCCAAACGTCGCGCAGCAAAACGTGCAAAAGCACCCTGTCGTATAAGCACCAAACCTCTGTGCTGCAAAATCTGCACCCGCTGATGCTGACATCCTGCATGGTAATCTGCGAATGCTTGCTCGGTGTGTCGCGATCCCAGATTGCCGTTGTATTGCTCAAAATGGATGTTAGCGTATTGTCATCCGGTATATCATAAATTGTCGCCCGCTCCTGAATACGGATGCGTACAAAACCGCGCTGTTCCGTATTGGTAAGCATGTTTGTTACAAATATGCGAAACGTTTGTTTATTTGCTACGCGAATATTGCCGCCCAGCACCTTGAAGCCTTTACGAAGATTCATGACGTTGACCTTTACCGGCGTATCAAAGTACGCCGTGCGCAGCCTGGCGCCGCTTGTCACGCCAAATTCGTAAATCTCGCCTTCGATTTTATGCAGACGGCCAAAAGCCAAAAGCTCGTTTTCTTCGTTACAGATTTCGCAGAGCGAATTTAGATATTCTCTGTCTAAATACCCTGCGTTTCCATGTTCACCCGGCTGATAGCGTTCCTCCATGACCATCGTACCTTCATCTCATTTATAATTTGGAAAGCGCCGCCATGATCGTCTCTTCCTTGAAGGGCTTGACGACGAAT
>CAZNJN010000017.1:5796-21194 GCA_964573365.1 uncultured Oscillospiraceae bacterium | reverse complement strand
GGTTCCTTATTACATCGAGGTCGCCAACATGCCTACCACCAATGAGGCTATGTATTATCTGATGGGCAAGGGCATTCTGGTCGCTCCCTCCAAGGCTGTCAACGCGGGCGGCGTTTCTGTTTCCGGTCTTGAAATGAGCCAGAACTCCGAGCGCCTCACCTGGAAACCCGCCGAAGTCGATGAGATGCTGCATACCATTATGGTTAACATCCATGCCGCTTCCGCAAAGGCCGCTGAAGAAGCCGGTCTTGGCTACAATCTGGTTGCCGGCGCAAATCTCGCGGGCTTCAAGAAGGTCGCGGACGCCATGATGGCACAGGGTATCGTCTGATTTCCTTGATTTTCCAATCCTAACAAGCACAAAGGTGCTGCCCGAATACGATTCGGGCAGCACCTTTCATTTTTTTCATTATAGATGCTCTTTTTTAGGATGGTCGCGTTTTCTCATTTAATCCCGTTTTCATTGAGCCAGCCTTCCAGAGCCGTTAGACACAGGCGATTGGATTCATCAAACTCCTCCTGTGATTTTGCGTCCTCCGGAAAAAGGCTGTTAAAAAGATCAAAGCTTGTCGATACCGAATCCTTAAAATACAGCAGCGAGGGCGTCCCCATAAAGCCGATGCTGTTTGTGACGTCGTTCCACGCTTCATCCGCGTTCGCCTCGCCGCGCTGCTGTGCAGTATTATAGCTTTGTACGTTGAAGTAATATACGGGAGTGGACAATCCCCGATTCACGATGCCCTCCTCCAGATTCGGCGCAAAAAGTCTGCACTGCGGACAGGTGTCGCGTCCAACGTAAAGAATAAACGATTCTCCGCCTTGAATTTTTTTCATAACCTCATCATAGGTAACAATCGTTAAGCCGTGGTCGTCGGGAGCTATCAGGTCATATTCAAAAAAGCGGTTAAAGGCGCTATCGACGTTATTTCTGGAATCGCCCGAAAGCACAATCGCTTCACCGTTTTGAAACAGTACAAGTCCAAATAGATTCCCGCCGAGAATGTCTCCCGCGGGTTTATAGTCGGAAAGCGGTATCGTATAATAGTCGCAGCGCAGCAGCTCGGCGTAATCATCTTTGACCAGCGCCAGCTTTTTTTGGAGGATCTCCTCTGTCTCGCTGATTTTTTTACCTTGGAAGTATACGACAAGTTGTTTATTTTGTGCGCGCAGCTCATCTAAGCTTTGCGCATCAATCGCCTGACCCACCGCCACGCCCGATTCTGACACGGCGGAAGTATCCGCCGCCTGCGTTTGTTCTGGCGCTGTAGGCAAAGGCGTTTCGGGTGCTGCGGCGCATCCGCAGAGCATACTTGTCGCCATAAGCAAAATCAAAACCAGCATTCCAATTTTTCGCATTCTTAAACCTCCTCAAAGCACGATCAAAGCATTATAGCACGCCAGCAGCTTTTCCGGCAATGCTCCTGTCAAATTACCATACTGTTGCCTTATTTTTTTATAAATTCGGCGAAAAGGTCAATACTATGCAAGAAACCTCTGTGTAAGGGAAAAAACTTGTTGCCATTTTTTTCGTAGCATAATAAAATATATGGAGAATCGAAAGAATAACAGGAAAGGAGAACGTGCGCTATGGACGCCGGGCCATATCCCAGTAGAAAAATAAAATAGGGCAGGCAGCGCATGGCTTTCTTTATTTCGGTATACGCTGTTTGCAGAAAGGAACAGTGTATGATCGATACCATTATGTCACTTCTTGCCGAAAAGAAGTACGCGCAAGTTAAGCAGGCAGTTATGGACATGCACGAAGTCGATATCGCGGAGCTCTTTGAGGAGATCGAAGATCGCGAGATTCTTCTTCGTCTTTTTCGTTTGCTCCCCAAAGAAACCGCAGCCGAAGTCTTTTCGTATATGGACGCAGATGTGCAGCAGCGCATCATTGAAACAATCACCGATACGGAGCTTCGCCACATCTTAGATGAAATGTATCTGGACGACTATGTCGATCTGGTCGAGGAGATGCCCGCCAACGTTGTGCAGCGCGTCATGAAAAACACAAGCCGCGAAAACCGCAGCTTAATCAACCAGTATCTAAAATATCCGGATCATTCCGCCGGAAGTCTGATGACGAACGAGTATGTCTATCTCAAGCGTATGCTCAACGTCAGACAGGCTTTTGACGTAATTCGCAACACGGGCGTAGACAAGGAAACCGTCTATACCTGCTATGTAATTGACGCTCAGCGGCATTTAGAAGGAACCGTTTCCGTGCTGGAGCTTTTGCTTGCCGATCCGGATTCTCTGATCGAATCCCTTATGGAAGAAAATCCCATCCATGTGCATACGCTTGACGATCAGGAAAGCGTAGCAAAGCTCTTTTCACGCTATGACATGCTCGCCATGCCCGTTGTGGACAATGAAGAACGTCTGGTCGGCATCATTACCATCGACGACGCCGTTGATGTTTTGCAGGAGGAAAACACTGAGGACTTTGAAAAGATGGCAGGTATGGCTCCAAGTGAGGACAGCTATCTGAAGACGCCTGTGTTTGTGCTCGCCAAGAACCGCATCGTCTGGCTGTTGGTGCTTATGCTTTCCGCCATGGTGACCGGCGGTATGCTCGAGCATTACGAGGCCGCAATCTCCACCATCCCGCTGCTTGTTTCCTTTATTCCCATGTTGATGGATACCGGCGGAAATTGCGGAAGCCAAGCTTCTACCATGATTATCCGCGGTATGGCTCTTGATGAAATTGAGCTTTCCGATTTCCCAAAGGTGTGGTTCAAGGAGATCCGCGTGGCGCTGCTTTGCAGTCTTGGGCTTTCCGTCGTTAACTTTATCCGCATATGGATTCAGTATCAGGATCTAGGCGTTGCCGCCGTCGTTAGCGCCACCTTGATCGCAACGATCTGTATCGCCAAGTCTCTTGGCTGTATGTTGCCTATGCTCGCAAAAAAGCTGAAGCTCGATCCCGCGATCATGGCGTCGCCCATGATCACCACAGTGACGGACGCCTGCTCCATTCTGGTTTTTTTCAACATCGCCATGAGTTTTTTAAGCGATCGCCTATAGCTTAATCCCAGCAACGAAAAAGAGCCGCAAGGCTCTTTTTCGATTTAGTCCAATTTCCAAAAACACTGTTTTCCAAACGGATCGACCGCCTGCAAAATCAGCGCCTGTTCTCTCCGATTTTGGAACACAAGCTCATCCCCAGGTGAAAAAACATGTTCAAGCGGGAAAAAGATTTCATTTTCCGCTTTCCCAAGCGCCACATATTGCAGTTGCATCTCCTCGGGAAGGATAACACGAATTTTCCCTTCGTTTTTTTCGATCAAGGGCTCCCGCATATCGGTGTTTTCCGCAGCATACAGCAAGGTCATTTCTCCGGAATTTTCAAGCAGCAAATGTGTTCCATACGCTTGCAGCATCCGCTTTCTAAGAACTGAAAGCGCCAAGGGCGAAGCGTCCGCAGCGAGCCATTTTCTGCCCAGCTTTGAAGCTGCTGCCGCCGTCGTCGCGCTGCCGGAGAAAAAATCCGCCACCAAATCGCCCTCCTCGCTGCATACGCTGATGATCCGTTTAAGCAATGCTTCCGGTTTCTGCGTGTTATAGCCGGTTCGTTCAGGGTCCTTCTGATGCAGATGTTCAATATCGTCCCACACGTCGCTTGGAAATACCAAGCTGTCCTCATAGTAGGTATAGGTTTTTCCCGCCGAGCGAATCGAATAGCACACGCGTCCCTGCACGTCAACGCTTTGCTTCATGTGGTTTCTGCGTTCACAGCCCCGGGGCATCCCGGATGGCAGAATGTTAAAGTATTGCTTTTTGCTCTTTCGGTATAAAAAGAGGTTATCGTGCTTATAGGAAAAGTGCTTTGTTGAGCGCCCTCCCGACTTGTAGGCCCATATAATCTCGTTTACAAAGTTGCTCTCGCCAAAGCAATCATCAAGCAGCAGACGCATTTTTGCGCTTTTTCGATAGTCCACATGCAGGCATAAGCTGCCGTCGTCCCGCAGCATTGTATGGCAATCCCGCAACACGGCGCGCATCATGATATTATAGTGTTCTTCATCGAGCGTGTCGGAATACGTCGGGATCGTCAGTCTCTTTTTCCCGCTTACGTGCATAGAAAACGTATCGCCGGTTCCAAAGGGAGGATCAAGGTAAATCAGTCGAGCTCTACCCTCGTATTCTTTTGCAAGTGCGGGCGTCAAGGTTCGCACATCTTGCAAGTAGAATCGTCCCGGTCCGCCGCAGGGATGCTTTTCGCCGATCAGCTTGATTTTTTCCATGTCCTCACTCTATTTTTTCACATTCATGATATGCGCTTCCATCAGTGTCTTAGCCTGCTGCGCATTATGCGCTTCAATCGCCTTCAAAATCGCCCGGTGTTCCTCCGTCGATTTATGCGAACGCTCGGGAACCGAAAGCGAGGAGCGTCTTGCCCTTTGCGTGTTTTGATGCAGCGACGTTAAGATATGCTTGAGCATTCTGCTGTTGCTCGCTGAAAAAATCGTATCGTGAAACTGCGTATCGAGCCTTGCAAGATTCGCCGCATCGTTTCGTTCGGTGTACATGTCCATCAGCGCCACGGTCTCCGTAAGCTTGTTCATTTGTTCCGCGTTGATGCGTTCAGCCGCCCAATAGGCTGCTTGTCCTTCTAAAAGATGACGTATGGTAAACATGTCGGTAATGTCGTGCTCGGATATTCCCTGCACGGTTACGCCTTTATTGGGAATCGATACCACCAGATCCTCTAGTTCTAGCTGCTTGAGCGCTTCGCGGATGGGGGTGCGGCTAACGCCCAGCTCCTCCGCCAATTTTGTCTCAACTAAAAAAGCGCCAGTCTCATAATGGCCCTCAAGGATGTCGTCCCTAATCTGTTTGTAGACTTGCGCGGTCAGTGACTGTTTGTCACCTGTATCAAGTTTCATTTTTTCTATTGCTCCGTTTTTTGAATTCTTGTCTGTATTGTATTCCTCTTACAAAAAAAACGCAAGAAAAACATGTATACATCAAAGCAAAAGAATCAAAGCGTCCATACTAAGGAGCATGAACACAAGATCCATGCAAAAAAAGGGCGGCTTCAAGCCTGCGTATAGTAAAACCAGATTCTTCCAGCTTGCTTTGGGCATGATGTGTATTCTTTTTGTGTCGTTATTAAACGCATGTACCAAATATGAGACGCTTGAATCCGCCAGCAGCGCGGGCTTGGTTCTTCGCAGCGGAACCGTGATCGACGGCGTGGAGCTGGGAGGCCTGAGCATTGACGAGGCTTCAGCCGCGCTTGAGCGGCAGCATGCGGAATTAGAAAAACAAACCGTCTATGAGATTGATGCAGGCGGAAGCTCCCTTCGTATCAGCGCGGAGCAGCTTCCCTTCATATGGAAAAGCGACGAAGCCTTGCTTATGGCGGTCAATCGTTCCTTTCTTAGTACCAAGGAAGAATTATCCTCCACCATGACGATCAGCAGCGAAGCATGCAGAGCCGCTCTCTTTGAGCTGTGCGCCCCCTTCTCCTATGACGCCATAGACGCTTCCTTTTCCTATGAAAACGGCGTCTTTGATTACCGCGAAGAAAAGGATGGTCAAAGTCTTGAGCTGGTATCTTTGGCAAAGCAAATACTCGCGCTGCCCTTTGGGAAAACGCACAAGGTCAACGCCGTATTGACAGACATAAAGCCCGTCTATACGCTTAAAAACGCAAAAGCGGATACGGAGCTGCTCGCAGAATTTTCCACCTCCTTTGCGCACGGCAATTACGGCGCGGCAAACCGGGTATTTAATATGAAAAAAGCTGCTGCTCTCATCGACGGCACTGTACTCAAGAGCGACGAAGAGTTTGATATGAATGCTATACTTGGCGCGCGAAACAAGGAAAATGGATGGCGCGAGGCCACCGCGATCCGCGAAGGCAGCTATGTGCAGGAATACGGCGGAGGCGTGTGCCAGGTAAGCATGACTCTTTACAATGCGGTGCTGATGGCCGATCTTCCCGTCACGCAGCGCTACCACCACTCATGGCCGCTTGGTTATATCGACATCGGACGCGACGCCACAATATCCACCGGCGGCCCCAATTTCAAATTCACCAATGCGATGCAAAGCCCCGTTTATATTTCCGCAATAGCCGATGCCAAGGCAAAAACCGTTACGGTACGCTTGTACGGACATTTGCGAGGCGACGGAATTACCATTAAGCTTCGTTCCGAAAAGGTTGCTTTACTAGAGGATCCCGGAGACGAAGTGCGCGTAGATAAGACGCTGGCCGCGGGCGTTCGGCAGGTCGAGCGGGAATCGCGCGCCGGAAGCATAAGCGAAACCTACAAACAGTATTATAGCTCAGACGGAAAGCTCATCCGTGAGGAGCTTGTAAGCCGCGACAAGTACCGTCCGGTCAAGGGAATCATTCTGGTCGCTTCCGAAAAAGCGAAAAGCTCGGAGCAAGCAGCCGCCGCGTGGGCTGTACAGCCATAATTTTGCTCGTTGGGCTTGCGGGTCTTTTTCCGCCGCGTTATACTGTGTAAAGCATTGAAGCGGAAAGGTACGCATATGCAAACTCAATCCTCGCTGACCCTCGATCTGCACGGAAAAAACGTCTATCAGGCAAAAATCGCCATCGACGCGGCGCTTCGGCGCGCAAAAGGCATCTATCGTTTGAGTTTAATCCACGGCTATCATCAAGGGGACGCGATCAAAGCAATGATTTTAGAAACCTATTCGCTTCACCCGCAGGTTCTTGAATTGCGCGAGGATAAAAATCCGGGCTGCACCCTGCTGATACTCCGAAAGCTATAGCCCGTCCGCAAAAAGTAAAGCATGCCCGAGAAACTCTAAACAGTTCTCGGGCATGCTAAAACGGAGAAAGCTTTAGTTTCCTACTCTTACACAGTCCACATTCAGCAATTCCGCCGTTTTCGTAAATAAGGACGCATTATGCCCCACGCTCATTGCGCAGTGATGCGTCGGCGCGGCTTTGAACCATTCGTCCATATAGACGTCAAGATCCATGTTAAAGTCCACATGCGTCTGGGTGTTGCCAATCGTCAGGATCGGCAGGCGCTTGGCCTCTCCTTCGCTCACGATCATGCGCAGTCTGCCGTTTTGTAGCTGCGTAACGCCGAGCGTTGTAACGGGGCCCGAAATGACCTGTGCCTCTACCGATACGCCGCTGCCGCGTTTTCCGTGGTATACGCCCATTCCGCGCAGCATGGGTTTGCCGTCGGAAATGGATATATGGAAGGGGCCGTCATGCCCTAGAATCATCGTATTATGCGGATAATCCATCGCTACAATTTCCGTGAAGCTTCCGCCTTTTTGTAGAGTATCACATATTTTCATCGCTATGCAAGTCTTGATATCGCCCTCGCCCGCACAGGGTATCCCGCTTGCGCTAAGCAGCGAATGTCCTACGATAAAGCCGCTTTGCAGCCGCTCATAGGCGTTGTCCTCCGAGCCGTGATAATAATAGGATAGCGCGTCAAGATCATACTCGCGTACCATTCTCTCCTGCGCCGCCGCAACGCGGCACGCCCATTCAAGCTGCTCCGCAGTAGGCTTTTTGGCGATGGGATCGGAGGGAGAATCGCCGCTGATCTGGAAAAAGTCCTCTACCGTCCTCTGCTTATCTTTAAGCTCGGCATCCGTAACCTTCTGCAAGCTGCGGTTGAGATCGCACATCTCCAGAATTTCAACATGCAGTCCAAGCTGCGTTTGGAGCATGGTGAAATCGGAATACATGTCGAGCATACCGCAGTAATTATTTCCCAAAAAGCCAAAGCGCGCATACTGTAAGGTGCGCTTTACGCCTGCCGCCGCTACCCATTCGTCGATCTCCTTCCACGCCCGTTTTGCCTGGGGCATATCGCAGGTCACTTCATCCGCCACAGAGATCTCCGGTGTACGGGTAAGCCCCAACAGGCCGTTGACGATATGCAGCCTAATGCCCGCACGCTCAAATGCGTTAGCGGCTTCCGGTACGGGGCAGCCTACGCAATGGGCAAGCCATTCGCCGGTGCTGGTCTTTGAATAGTTCATAGCGGGCGCCGGCTGCAAATTCAGCATGACCACGGGCGCCTTGCAGAGCTGATGGACAAGAAGCACAACCGCGCTTGTAAAATACGTCGCGCTGTGCGCAAAGATAATATCCACCTGATGCGCGTTAAAGTATTCGCCCGCCTCGCGCGCCTTGATCTCATCATCGACGATGCCAAAGTTATACACCTCTGCATTCTCACCGATGCGCTGCGCGATAAAGGCATTATAACCTTCGAGTCTCTCACGCAATCCCTCAAACTGTGGCCAATAGGCTTTAAGTCCCGCGCTGTAAATTCCCACTCTTGCTTTCTTGATTTCTTTAATTCGCATATTCGATTCCCCCCGTATACTTGATGTGATTGCAGCATTGTTTGTCTTTACTATACCTTTGCAAACTGTGCTTGTCACCCAAGGATATGGGCTTTCTCTTGCGTTTTATTGCGTTTTTTCTTCCTTATGTCCCAGCGCGGCCTTGATAAAGCCAAGGAAAAGCGGGTGCGCTCGGTTTGGACGGCTTTTGAACTCCGGATGATACTGTACGCCGATGAAAAAATCGCTTTCGGGCAGCTCTATCGTCTCCACGATTCTCCCGTCGGGGGATGTTCCGCCGATCACCATTCCTTTTTCTTGCATTTCTTCCCGAAACTCATTATTAAACTCATAGCGATGCCTGTGGCGTTCCTGTATCAGCTCCGTCCCATAGCAGCGGAAAAGCGCCGTTTGCGGCACGATTTTGCAGGGATATGCGCCTAAGCGCATCGTACCTCCTTTGGCCATGGCGTCATTTTGATCGGGCATAAAGTCGATCACTTTCTGCGGCGTTTCGGGATCAAATTCGCCTGAATTGGCGGCCTCATAGCCGCAGACGTGGCGTGCAAACTCGATGACCGCAATTTGCATACCAAGACAAATGCCCAGATACGGCACATTATTGGTTCTTGCATATTCGGCGGCGGCGATTTTTCCTTCGATCCCGCGATTTCCAAAGCCGCCCGGCACCAGAATCCCGCCGCAGTCCGCGAATCGTTCCGCCGCATTCGCCTTATTGATGCTTTCGCTGTCCAACCACTTGATTTTTATGTCCGCGCCCGCTTCATAACCCGCATGGCGCAGCGCCTCGGCAACAGAAAGGTACGCATCGTGAAGCTGCACATATTTTCCCACCAGTGCGATCTGCACCTCCTGCTTGGGTGCATAGATTCTCGCAAGCATTTCCTGCCATTCGCGCATATCGGGCGCGGGCGCGGCGATCGCAAGCTCACGGCATACGACATCGGAAAAGTGACTTTTCTCCAGCATCAAGGGCGCGGCGTAAAGGGTGGGCAGCGTGAGATTTTCAATCACGCAGTCGCGTTTTACATTGCAGAACAACGCAATTTTATCGAAAATTCCTTTTTCCAGCGCTTCGTCGCAGCGCAGTACGATGATGTTGGGATGAATGCCCATCCCTTGCAGCTCCTTCACCGAATGCTGTGTCGGTTTGGATTTGTGTTCTTCGGAACCGCGCAAATACGGAACGAGCGTCACATGGATAAACAGAGCGTTTTGCTTTCCCTGTTCCGCCGCGATCTGGCGAATGGCCTCAAGAAACGGCTGGCTTTCGATATCGCCGGTCGTTCCGCCGATCTCCGTAATGACGACATCCGCCTTTGTCTGATCGCGCAGCGCGTAAATAAAGGCTTTGATTTCGTCCGTAATGTGCGGGATCACCTGCACGGTCTGTCCCAAATATTCACCCCGCCGCTCTTTATTGAGCACATTCCAATACACCTTTCCCGAGGTCAAATTGGAAAAGCGGTTCAAATCCTCGTCAATGAATCTTTCATAGTGTCCAAGATCCAGATCCGTTTCCGATCCGTCCTCTGTGACGAATACTTCGCCATGCTGGTAGGGACTCATCGTCCCCGGATCAACGTTGATATAGGGATCAAGCTTTTGAGCCGCTACCTTCAGTCCCCGCGCTTTGAGCAGCCGTCCTAACGACGCTGCTGTAATCCCCTTGCCAAGTCCCGACACCACGCCGCCGGTCACGAAAATAAATTTTGTCATTGCTTTTTTCCTTCTCTCTCGCCTGTGCTTGTATTATGAGCCGCGCCCTTATACGCCAAACATCAGTTCGCCGTAAGTTGGAAACGGCCAATACTGCTTTGCCGTGACCTTTTCAAGCGCATCCGCCGCCTTGCGAAGCTCCCTCATCGCTGTCAGGGTCAAGTCGCGGCAAGCCTCCGCCCGCTTTTCAATCTCCAATCCATCGCTCGCCATAACGCTGTCTTCAAGCAGCTTTGTCGCCGTGTACAGCTTTGCGTTATAGTGGGAAAGCAAGAGAATGCTCTCTCTTTCGTAGCTGCAATCAGCCTCTATAGCCGCCTGTTTTTTGGCGTTGAACGCGTCGCAAAGCGCTTTTATATAGGCGGCGCCGGCGGGAAGAATGTCCTTTTTTGCCATATCCAGCATCGTGAGCGCCTCGATATGAATGACCTTACAGTAGTTTTCCAGCAATATCTCATACCGCGAGTGCATTTCTTTTTCCGAGAATACGCGGTGCGAGGTAAAAAGCTCGATATTCTTTTGATGCAGAAAGTATGGAAGTGCGTCGGGCGTGGTGCGAAGGTTGAGCAGTCCCCGTTTTTTTGCCTCGTCAAGCCAGCTTTCCTCGTAGCCGTTTTTATCAAAGAGAATGCGCTTATGCTTTTTTAGGGTATCTTGAATCAATACATGCAGCGTACCCTCAAATGAATCGCCGGAATCGCTTTTTTCAAGCACATCGGCAAACTGCCGCAAGGATTCCGCTACGATCGTGTTGAGTACCACGTTTACGCCAGAGATCGATAAGGACGAGCCGGGCATGCGAAACTCAAATTTATTGCCGGTAAAGGCAAAGGGCGAGGTCCTGTTTCGATCCGTAGAGTCCTTTGCAAAGCGCGGAAGCACATGCGCGCCGATGCGAAGCAGCTCTTTTTCCTTTGCGTCCCAGGGCGCGTCTGTTTCGATCGCGGCAAGCACCGAGGATAGCTCATTGCCCACAAAGATCGACACGACGGCCGGCGGCGCTTCGTTGGCACCAAGGCGATGATCGTTGCCCGCAGTCGCAACGCTGATACGCAGCAGATCCTGATAATCGTCCACCGCCTGTATCACAGCGCAAAGAAACAATAAAAACTGCGCATTCTCATAGGGCGTTTCCCCCGGTTCAAGCAAATTTACGCCTTCGTTTGTGCAAAGCGACCAGTTATTATGCTTACCGCTTCCGTTTACGCCCTCAAAGGGTTTCTCGTGCAGCAGGCAGGCAAGGCCATGCTTCCCTGCTACGCGCTGGAGCATCTCCATGGTAAGCTGATTATGATCCGCGGCGATGTTCACGCTTGTGTAGATCGGCGCAAGCTCGTGCTGGGCGGGCGCCACCTCGTTATGCTCGGTTTTTGCCAAGATTCCTAGCTTCCATAGCTCCTCGTCCAATTCACACATGAAAGCCGCCACTCTAGGACGGATTGTGCCGAAATAATGGTCGTCAAGCTCCTGCCCCTTCGGCGGCATCGCGCCAAAGAGCGTTCTTCCCGTAAAGCGAAGATCCTCCCGCTTTTCATAAAGAGCCTTGTCGATCAAAAAATACTCCTGCTCGGGGCCTACGCTCGCCTTTACGCTTGTAGCGGTATGATTGCCAAAACAACGCAGCACGCGCATTGCCTGTTTATTCAGCGTTTCCATGGATCGAAGCAGCGGCGTCTTTTTATCTAGGGCTTCTCCCCCATAAGAACAAAAGGCCGTGGGTATACACAAGGTCTTCTCCTTAATAAAGGCGTAAGACGTTGGATCCCAGGCCGTATATCCTCTTGCTTCAAAGGTGGCGCGCAAGCCTCCCGAGGGGAAGCTTGAAGCGTCCGGTTCCCCCTGCACAAGCTCTTTTCCGGAAAACTCCATGATCACGCGCCCGTCATGCGTCGGCGATATGAAGCTGTCGTGTTTTTCCGCCGTAATCCCCGTCATCGGCTGAAACCAGTGCGTAAAGTGGGTTGCGCCGCGTTCACAAGCCCAGTCCTTCATCGCGTTTGCGCACACGGAGGCAACCTGATCGTCAAGCCTTTTTCCATCCCGAATCGCCGTCTGTATCGCCATATAGGTTTCCTGTGGAAGTCTTTCCTTCATTGCCGCGTCATTAAACACCATACTGCCAAAGAGTTCCGGTACTGACATTCTGTTTGCCTCCATAAATAAAAATTATACCATCATAAGTCTGCAACGGCCCTAACGGGTGAGACGCCACGGACAAAACCGCAGCGTCTCAAAACAAAAATAATAGATCGCAGTTTAGCACTTCTAAAAAGGCTTGTCAACAATAAATTCTCCGCATTTTTTTCTTGACAAACGCCCCGTCCCGAACTAACATATTCGGATAATCCAGATGGAATCATACATAGCACTTGGCTTGGACTCACCGTTTTTCGCGCAGTCCTTAGCATAGATTTTAATTATGGCAGTTAAATGAGGAAGGTAGTGTCTATTCATGCGTAATTATCACAAGGAGCTTGAAGAACGTGTTGCTTTTATCCGCTCCATGCTTATTCAGAGCGGAGCAGGCGGAATCGTATACGGTAACAGCGGCGGCAAGGACAGCGCGCTTGTCGGAATTTTGTGCAAGCGCGCTTGTGAGAACACGGTTGGGGTCATCATGCCCTGCCAATCCTCAAGAAATTTCAATGAGGACCGTCAGGATGCGCTTGCAGTTGCGACCGCATTCGATATTGAGGTACGCAGCGTTGACTTGAGCGAATGCCGCAGTTGCATTGAGCGCGCCGTACAAGCGTCGGTGCGGCTTACCGGCGCCGCGCGCGCCAATATTGCGCCAAGGCTGCGCATGATCACCTTATATGCGCTTGCCGCCTCTGAAAACCGTCTCGTCGCGGGAACGGGCAACCGCAGCGAAGCTTATATGGGCTACTTTACCAAATGGGGCGACGGCGCTTATGATTTTAACCCTATCGGAGACTTGACCGTTCAAGAAATCTATGCGTTTCTCGCATTTTTGCACGCTCCGGAGAATATCCTAACAAAAGCGCCCTCAGCCGGTCTTTTTGAAGGGCAGACCGACGAGGGCGAAATGGGCGTAAGCTATGCTGCGATCGATGCCTACCTCTTGGATGGAATCGCCGATGCGAACACGCGCGGCGTCATGGAGGCCTATCATAGCCGCAGCGAGCATAAACGCCGCCCCTCCCCCGTTTTCGCTCAAACGAAGTAAAAAATCCCGTACACGCATAAAGGAGCATACGACATGGACATTCAGACACGTTACAAATCGCTATTTGACGACATGAGCGATTCCTATGCAAAGGCGGCGGGTATTCCGCGCAAGCTTTTGCGCGCGCATATGACCAGCGCGGATTTTTCCAGCAAGCTTTCGCGGCTCAATCCCGACAGTCGCACGCGCAGCACTGATATCCTTTCGCTTTGCCTCCCCGTTATGCGCTCCTTCTGCGAAGTACCGGAGGAAGGCTGGCTTCGCTTTATCTACTCGCTTTTATGCGAAAAGCTGTATCCGTCCGAGCAGCCTGTTATGCCTACGAAGGAGCAAAAACAGGCTGTTTTGTTTTTTCTCTCCGTTTTTTCCTGGTTCATCCGCCAAGAGAAGGAAGGCTGTCCCTTTGATCCCTTGACCGACGTCTATTCTCTTACCGAGGAGGAAGCAGAGCAAAGCCGTGTCTTTTCGCAGTATACGCTTTTTCAAGAAAAAATCCGCGCGGCGTTTTTTCCGGAGCTGCTCCGTTTGGGGCGCGACATCCAGTCCTTTGATCCCGCCTCGCATACCATCGGCGTACATCATGTAGCAGTACACACAGCAAGGGAAGCCAAGCAGGCAGGGCTTCCTGTTGACGTCGCCCTTGTCAGCGCCGCCGCGCTCTCCCACGATATAGGAAAGTTCGGCTGTCGGGGCGCGGATATGCAGCGCATTCCGTATCTACACTATTATTACACATGGAAGTGGCTTACGGATAACGGTATGCCCGATATAGCGCATATTGCGGCGAATCATTCTACATGGGATTTGGAGTTTGAAAACCTCCCCATTGAATCTCTGCTGCTGATCTATGCGGACTTTCGGGTACGCGGTGAAAAAGACCAGGACGGAATTGAGCATGTACGGATCTATTCCCTGCAGGACGCCTACGACATCATCTTTTCAAAAATGGCGAATATGACAGCAGAAAAGCAAAAGCGCTATCTTTCGGCATATTTGAAGCTGCGCGATTTTGAGCGCTACCTCATAAGCTGCGGCGTTAACCCCGACCCGCTTTGCAGCGCGACTTTGCCGCTTAATAGAAAAGACGCCGCGCTCCTTTCCGATGAAGAAACGCTTGCTGCGCTTACGAATATGATCCAGCAGAACAACATACGACTCATGCACCGCATCACCATCAGTTCTTCGTTTGAACCGCTGCTCGAGCAGGCGCGGGCGGAAAAAAATCTACAGCGCATCCGTAGCTATCTGGATCTGTTTGAAGAATACAGCACCTATATGACGCGCGAGCATAAGCTCCTTACGCTGCACCTGCTCTATGAGCTTTTGATGCACCATGAGGGCGACGTCCGCCGTCAGGCGGGCAGAACCATGGGTGCCATTCTTTGCAACAGCGGCCCGCGCTATCGCAAGGAGCTGCCCGAGAGCGCGCCGGACAGCGCAATCGCCCCTACGCTCCACGCGCTTTTACGCGAATCCACAGGTCTTTGGGAAAGCTATGTGCAAGCTTGTCTGCATCCCGATCACAAGATCTCCGCAAAGCATGCCGCGCGCATCTCCAATTCGCTTAAAACCATAGCGGACAGCCTATTTTCCTGCTGCGAGGAGGGTGAGCGCAGGCGGTACTGGGAGGTTCTGTTTCACGCGATCCAAAAAAGCCATTCTGAGGAGCGTTTGATCCTTATGGATGCTTTGCAGCATATCCCGGTAAGCTGCATAGAGGCGGACGAGATGCGGCTTATCCTCTCCCAGCTTGCACAAATGCTCTGCGGCGATGAAATCGAGACGATCTGCGCGCTGCGCACGCTGCTTTCGCTTTTGTCCTTCGGCGCGCCCATACAAAGCGAAGCAGTGTCAATCTGCGAAGCCTTAACGAAGCCGCTTTCAAGCGCCGCCGCCTTTTTGCGCAACCGCGTGCGGGTCGCGGCGGGCGCATACGAGCTTCCCATGCCGGAGGTCTCCATCTCTGAGATTTATTTAAGCGATCTTAAAAGCAGCGTCCATTGGACAGTGAAGCTTGCGTATATCGACTATCTGCGCGTATATGTACGAACGCATCCCGAGGACGCTTTCCATATCGCCACACACTTTTCCAATCTGATCTCCGTAAGCGAGCATCTGCCCGTGCGTGAATCGGCGGAAAAATAGCCCTCCACCGCATTCAGCCCGGTTA
>CAZNJN010000017.1:0-5786 GCA_964573365.1 uncultured Oscillospiraceae bacterium | reverse complement strand
CATCTGCCCGTGCGTGAACAGGCGGGCAAGGCGCTTACGGAAATTGCCGTGTTCATGTCGGATGATCAAAACAACGAGATCGTCGTCGATCTTCTTCGCGAGCTTGAAACCGGACAAAATGAGATCGTGTTTTATATCCCTCCCTATGTGGGAGCCTTGATCTGCCGCCTGCCGGAAAAGGAACGGGATGAAGCGATTTGCTTTCTTGAAGATCTTCTTCGCGCTTCGCAGCCGCGCAGCGCACGCGCCGCGCTCTCCACGTTAGGCGTAATTGTGCGCGCCTATGCCCGCAGTGAATCCGTCCTTGACTCAAAGGAGTCCAAAGCGCTTATTAGGCGTATTTTCGGACTTCTTTTCACGGGCGTCGCGCATTATGATGAGCGTATCCACCTTACGGCGCTAAGCGTGCTGTGCCGCGATGTGTTTACAGACGATACGCTCTCGCTTGCTTTCAGAAAGAGCTGCTTCACCTATACGCTGAAAAAGCTGTTTACGCTTTTAGAGGAAAACCGCGACGATCAGATCGTGTTTTTCAACCGCGCGGCAATGCTCAATCATCTCTACCGTTTCTTAACGAGCTGCATTGTGGAGCTTGGCGATTTTTCCTTCCCCGTGCCATTGCCCGTGGCATTTTTCCCCGGCACCTTTGATCCTTTTTCCGCCGGACACAAACGCATTGTGGAAGAAATCCGTGCGCAGGGTTTTGAGGTATATCTGGCGGTCGATGAGTTTTCCTGGAGCAAGCGCACGCTGCCAAAGCTTCTTCGCCGTCAAATTGTCAGTATGTCCGTCGCCGATCAATGCAACGTATTTCTTTTTCCCGACGATATTCCTATCAACATCGCCGTCGCGGATGATCTTGCAAAGCTGCGCGCCCTCTTTGCGGGACGGGAGTTTTATCTGGTGGCGGGCAGCGACGTAATTGAAAACGCCTCCGCTTACGCAAACATGATTCACGGGTCGGCGGCCTACTATGACCATATCGTTTTCAGCCGCATCGATGCCGTTCACGGGAAGCTCACGCACCGCCGGGCGCAGGATATCATTAAAGGAAAGCTGATTTTGCTCAGCCTCCCCGCCTATTATGAGGCCGCCAGCTCTACCCAGATCCGCGACAACATCGATAAGGATATGGACATCACGATGCTCGTCGATCCCGTTGTGCAGGAATTTATCTATTCACGCGGCTTGTATCTGCGTTCGCCGCAGTATAAAAGCGAAGTGCCTTCCCGCGCAACGCAGCTTCATTTTTACAAAGACGAAGCCTGTTCCGCCATTTTGCCCTCCCTACAGCCGGATGCGGCGCGGTGTCTTCGTGCGCTTATAACCAAGTCCTACGATCATATTTATGCCGCGACGCTGCTTCAAAACGGTGGCGGTTCATGCGGCTGTATCGCGGGTTATTCCATCGGCGTAGCCGAGCTTTACGGCATCCTTCATGATATGGAAGCAGCCGAATTTGTTCGTTTGCATGCCTCGGGGCGCATATTGGTGATAGAAAGTCTGGAGCTTCCGGAGCAAGACAATGAAGACGCTCTGCTCTCACTGCTTACAGAGCTGCTTGCCCGCTCGCTTTCAGACGACCACAGCTATGCCCTCTATCATGCGCAGGGCGTTCAAGACGCTTATTTTCGCTCGCTGCTCCCTCAGCTCGGTTTTCAAAGCGTTCAGGATCAGGACGATCTTCTCTTTGTGGATATGCGCACGCCGCTGGTGCTGATTCAGGATGCTTTTCAGCGGATCAAAGCTCCTCTTTGCGATAACAGGGAGATTCACAGCGTCATCCGCGCTATGCGTCCCCGCCTTCGCGATACTCTTTGCTCACTGTTTCCCGGAAAGCTGTTGCTAAGCTTTGACGCAGAGCTTCTCAAGGACGCTCTTTTGCGCAAAGTGCAAAGCTGCAACGGAGTTTTGGATATTCCCGCGGGGGAGCGTGGAAACGGTAAATATATGTGCGTCCCATACGGCAAAATCCTTTCGGGTGAGCTTGTACCCCATACCGTAACCAAAACGCTGCACGCCGACAAAGTCTTTCATGAGGATGTGCTCGGCTTCGACATTACAGAGTTTCCCGGCTATTCTCCGCTTCGGGTTCAGGTGCGAACGCTCAAGTCCTTTCGCCGTCCCATTCTGCTCATTGACGACCTGCTGCACAACGGCTACCGCCTTGAAAAGCTTGATCCGCTGTTCAAAGAGGAGGATGTAACGATCGACAGGATTATCGTAGGTATCCTTTCCGGTCGCGGAAAAGATCTGATGCAGATGCAGGGTCGCAGCGTCGAATGTGAATACTTTATTCCAAATCTTCACTACTGGTTCACGGAAAGCCTACTCTATCCGTTCCTTGGGGGAGACAGCGCAGCCTGCCGTAAAATAGGTGCGCAGATTCTTCCTTCTATCAATCTGCTTTTGCCCTATGTGTATCCCAAGTACCTTCACGGCGTACCGGATTCCAAGCTTCGTTCGTTTTCCAATGTCTGCCTTGAAAACGCGCATAGCATCCTCTCCACGCTTGAAGCGCAGTATCAAAGCACCTTTCATACGGCGCTTGAGCGCCAATTTAGCCGCCTTTATTAATCGGCTCACCGCGCTCCTGGTTTACAACAGTCTCTATGATAAATACCTGTATGCGATCGTCGTGTCGGGTTACAGCGGAAGCGACATTGTAGCGCAGCAGCTCCTAGGTTCCATGTGCTTTAACAAGACCTTCATCCTACCGCCGCGCTTCTCCTTTTTGCAGACTGCCAACGACCCCGGCAGTGCCTTGCTCCTGCCCGGTATCGATAATCTTCTCGATTCTTATGCACAAAATATTTTGACGACCGTTACAGATCTTGTAAGCCATTAGCAGGTACTATAGAGTCATAAGCAAACAGCAGGAACCTCCCGTGCCATATAACATGCTATTATAGGATTGTAGGTTTGAGAATCTCACTATGGAGGTAAAGCTATGAAAAATTGTGCCATTGTCGGCGTCAACTGGGGCGACGAGGGCAAAGGACGCATGGTCGATCTGCTCGCGGAGCAATACGACGTCGTTGTACGCTACCAAGGCGGCAATAACGCCGGTCATACCGTTATCAACAACTATGGAAAATTTGCGCTGCATTTGATTCCCTCCGGCATTTTTACCCCGGGTGTGATCAATATACTCGGAACGGGGACGGTCATTGATGTTGAAAGTCTTGCAGGCGAGATCGCTACGCTTCAAAAGGGCGGCGTACCCGTTACGCCAGAAAACCTTAAAATCAGCGATAGAGCAACGCTTGTCATGCCCTACCACAGAGATCTGGACGAGCTGGAGGAGCAGCGTCTGGGCGATGCGAAATTCGGTTCTACCAAGCGGGGTATCGCGCCCGTTTACAGCGATAAGTTTCAGAAAAAAACTATCATGGCCGGCGAGCTGCTCTACCCTCTTTATCTTCGCAAACGATTAGGGGGAATCCTTGAATGGAAGAATCTTACCCTGCGCGAGGTTTATCATGCAAAGACCTATGACCTTGACGAGCTTATGGACTGGCTTACGCAGTATGGCTCCATTCTTTCACCCTATATTTGCGACACCGGCGCCGTCCTTCGCCAAGTAAAGCGCGAAGGAAAAAGCGTCCTCTTTGAAGCGCAGCTTGGCGCTTTGCGCGATCTGGACTACGGTATTTATCCCTATACCTCCTCCTCCTATCCGCTTGCCGCCTATGCCCCCATCGGCTGCGGTATGCCGGAAATCAAAGTCGATGAGGTATTGGGTATCGTTAAAGCCTATTCGACCTGCGTTGGAGAAGGCCCGTTCACGGCTGAGAGCTTCGGTCCGGATGCGGATGCTTTGCGCGAAGCCGGCGGTGAATACGGCGCTTCTACGGGACGTCCTCGCCGCGTAGGCCCCTTTGATGTTGTGGCGACTCGCTATGGCGCCCGCGTGCAGGGTGCGACCTGTATTGCCCTGACCAAGATGGATATTCTTTCCTATATGGATCAAATCCCGGTATGCACGCAATATCAAATTGACGGCAATCGCACAAACGATTTTCCCTATCCCGCAATCATTGACAAAGCCAAGCCTGTGATCGAATACCTCAAAGGCTGGAAATGCGACATCAGCGGCATCCGCAAGTATGCAAAGCTGCCCAAGGCCGCGCGCGATTATGTTGAATACATCGAGTCTGTGCTTGAATGCCCTGTGAAATATGTTTCAGTGGGCGCAGAGCGGGACGCGATCATTGTGAGGTGAGCTATGAAAGAAAGAATTGTCGTTCTGGATTTTGGCGGTCAATATAATCAGCTTATCGCCCGCCGCGTGCGCGAATCCGGCGTTTTCAGCGAGCTGCTATCGCACAAGTCCGACATCAAAACCATCAAAGGCGAATGCCTTTCCGGCATCATTATGACGGGCGGACCGGACAGCGTCTATGCGCCCGGCGCCAAGACCTGCACCGATGAGATCTTTTCTCTGGGCGTACCGATTCTTGGTATTTGCTACGGCATGCAGTATCTTGCAAAGGTGCTCGGCGGCTGCATCAGCGCCTCCGCTGTGCGCGAATACGGGCGCACACAAATCGACTTTGAATCCCATCCTCTTTTTGAGGGAATGCATGAAAAAATCGTGTGGATGAACCATAACGATTCCGTTACCGTCGCCCCTGAAGGTTTTTCAATGATCGCTCATACTGAAAACTGTCCCATCGCCGCCTTTGCCGACGATAAGCGGAAATATTACGGCATCCAGTTCCATGCTGAAGTCGCACATACGCCGCAGGGCGACATGATTTTCAAAAATTTCCTCCGCAATGTCTGCGGCTGTGCCTGTGATTACAGCATGGCGGGTCTTGCCGATGAATTGATCGAAGGGATCAAGGCGAAGGTCGGCGACGGCCGGGTTCTTGGGGCGTTATCCGGCGGCGTGGATTCTTCCGTGGCATCCGTTCTCGTGCATCAAGCCGTCGGAAATAAGCTCACCTGCATATTTGTGGATCATGGTCTGCTGCGCTTACATGAAAAGGAAGAAGTACTCGCCTGCTATCGGGACAAGCTCAATTTGAACATCATTGCCGTAGACGCGCGCGAGCGTTTTCTCAAAGCGCTTTCCGGCGTAAGCGACCCCGAGCAAAAGAGAAAGATCATCGGCACGGAGTTTATCCGCGTCTTTGAAGAAGAAGCAAAAAAGCTCGGCGGCGCCGACTATCTGCTGCAAGGCACGATCTATCCTGACGTAATTGAAAGCGGCACAGACAGCGCCGCCACCATCAAAAGCCATCATAATGTCGGCGGTCTTCCGAAGGATATTGATTTTAAGGGGCTGATCGAGCCTTTACGCATGCTTTTTAAGGATGAAGTCCGCGCGCTCGGCGAGCATCTGGGCATTGACCGCGACTTGGTCTGGCGTCAACCCTTTCCCGGCCCCGGACTCGCGATTCGTGTTCTTGGCGACATTACCGAAGAAAAGCTCGATATTCTGCGCAAAAGCGATTATATTTTTCGCGATGAAATCAAAACCGCCGGTCTTGACCGCCAAATCTGGCAATACTTCACCGTGTTTACCGGCATGCGCAGCGTAGGCGTAATGGGCGACCAGCGCACCTATGATTACGCGATCGGCGTGCGCGCCGTGACTTCTACGGATGCCATGACCGTAGAATGGGCGGAAATTCCCTACCCCGTTTTGCGCCGCATCTCCGAGCGCATCATAGGTGAGGTTTCTCACGTTAACCGTGTAGTCTACGATATTACGAGCAAACCGCCGGGAACGATCGAGTGGGAGTAAGTACCCGAACCCGAGAGCCGCCTATTTATGG
>CAZNJN010000016.1:6210-21391 GCA_964573365.1 uncultured Oscillospiraceae bacterium | reverse complement strand
ATACCATATTTATACCATATTCGGCGGTATTGATTAAATCAGAGGTTCCCTAGTAAAAACTGCGATAATAGCTTTTAGGCCGAAAAGCCTCCTGCTGCTTTTTATCGACCACCGAGCAGATCGCACCCCACTTTCGTTCAATATCCTGTAAAAGCTTAAAGGTGTTTCGCGCCCTGTCGAGATTCTGTTCCGGGTATTTTACGCGAAAGCATGAATCGCCCAGCAGGTAATCCGTCAGATAACGCATACCCATCTCATAGGTCATCAGCTTGACGCCGTAGGGCATCGCTTCATATTCCTCGCGCGTAAAGGTCTTTCCCGCGCCGTTAAAATAGCCCGCCGCAAAAGCTTCAAACATCTCCGTGCGGAAGAAAACATGCTCGAGATTCGTCTCATCCTCGCTCGAGCTGTTGGCGCAGGCATCACTTTATCCAGATCGGTCACGCAAAGTCCTTCGCGGTTCTTTTTATCCAAAAGGATATGCGACATTCTCGGGTCGTTATGCGTAATGCGCGTAGGCAGTATCCCGCGCTTTTGCAGATCCATCAATTCCCCCGCGTCCTCCGCGCGCACAAGCGCGAAGTCTGTCTCATGGCGGACACGTGCCGCTCTGTGACAGGGGTTTTCCTTGATCGCTTCCTTGAGCCGCTTGAGCCGCAGCGCCGTGTTATGATAATCGGGTATGATCTCCTTGAGCTGCTCGATCGGCGCGCCTGCAAGCAAAAGCGCCATGCGCCCGTATGCATACCCGCCCGCCGTCACCGAAAAGATCGTGGGCGGCTCCGGAACCGGTATGCTTTCGTTCACAAGCAGAAACATGCGCCAAATCTGGTTTTTGATGTCGATATAGGCGAGCCGCCCGATCTGCGTCGGGATTAGCGTCAAGGTTTCGCGCTTCGCGTCCCCCCCGCATTTTGCGATTTCCTGCTGTAAAAAGCGCGTGACGAGCGCTACGTTTTCCATCAGCTCCATGGGTTTTTTATACACGCTTTGATTGAGCTTTTGCAGGATATACTGCTGTCCGCTCTGCGTTTTGATAAGGTAGCTTTCATGCGCGCTGCCGTCGGCGTAGGGCAAGGCCGTGTCAAAGGCGCCGTTTACGCTAAAGCTTTTTACCGTTTTCTCAATTTCCTCGGTATTGATCATGTCTCCCGCTCCCCATCCTCGTTGCTGCGCTTTTTCATAAACTTGGCAAGCATCTGGTATAGCTTAGCGGGGTCGATCGGCTTGGAAAGATGCGCCTGCATCCCCGCTTCATAGGATTTTTTGACGTCCGAGGCAAAGGCATTGGCGGAAACGGCGATGATCGGAATGCTTTTTGCATCCTCGCGGGGCATGGCGCGCAAAAGCTCCGTCGCCTCCCAGCCATCCATCAGCGGCATACGAATATCCATGAGCACCGCGTCAAAGTAAAACGACTCTTCTGCCATAAACAGATTGAGCGCCTCTTGACCGTTTTCGGCAATTTCCACATTCACGCCCCGCTGTCTAAGCAGCGCCGATAGGAGTCTAGCGTTTGTCACGTTATCCTCTACCAGCATCACGCGGCTGCTCCAAAGCCGTTTTGCGATCTCCTGCTCGCTGGGCGCAATTGTCTGCTCGATCTGGCTTTCTTCAGCCAGCGGCAGCTCGATGCGCACCTTTGCTTTGGTTCCCTTGCCGCGCTCGCTTTGGATCTGGATATCCCCGC
This sequence comes from uncultured Oscillospiraceae bacterium, assembly GCA_964573365.1. Classification (GTDB taxonomy): domain Bacteria; phylum Bacillota; class Clostridia; order Christensenellales; family CAG-138; genus JAQVRG01. Next base: position 19,701 of record CAZNJN010000016.1, on the reverse strand, counting down.
CCATGGCGTTGACGATCCTTAGCGCAATCGGCAGTCCCAAGCCCGCGCCGGCATCTTCGCTCGTGACCTCATGCGACTCGCGGGCAAACATTTCAAACATATGCTCCTGAAAATCCTCGCTCATGCCGATGCCGTTGTCGCACACGACAAACTCGCAGGGCAGCTTTCCGTCCTTTGCTTCGCCGTGAGAATAGGCAAAGGAGACCTTCCCGCCCTCGGGCGTAAACTTGACCGCGTTAGATAGCAGGTTAAAGAAGACCTGCTCGATACGCGTCTGATCGATATACAGCGGCATTCCCGCCGGCTCGCCTTCAATAGTAAACTCGATATTTTTCGCTTTGCATAGCGGCAAAATCATCGTCCGTATGACCTCTATAAAGTCCAAATAGCCGTAGGCCTTGGGATGAAGAATAAACTCATCCCGCTCGATATCGGAAATATCCAGTATATCCGACACGATGCTCAGTAAAAATCCACAGACCCTTGAGATTTGGCTGAGCGCCTCCTCCATCGCGGACGCGTCCTGCGTCTGTCCCTGCGCGAGCGCCGCGATGCCGATGATCGCGTTCATGGGAGTGCGCAGGTCATGGCTCATGCGCGCAAGAAAGTCGCTCTTGGCGGCGCTTGCAAGCTTCGCGTCGCGCAGCGCCGCAGAAAGGATACACTGCTCCTGCTGCTCGTGCCGGAACTGCTCGGTGACGTCCTTTTGCGTTACAAGCAGTATTTTTCTTTCCTTGTCGATATAGGAAATTCGTTTTTGCTTGCGAGCCAGCGAATCATCCTGCTGGATGATGGTATTATACACGTCGTAGTAGCTATCGCGTTCAAGCGCGTTAAAAATACTCTCGGCTGAAAGCTGCTCGCGCGCGTCCTTGCCCGTATGCGAAAAAATGCACTCCTCCGCCATGGCCGCGATATCCGTACCCTTGGTCGGCGGGAGATAGGTCTTGCTGCTTTCATCGCGAATGAAATAGTACGCATCCGCCATGATGTCGATATAGCCGATAAAGTCGAAGTCTCGGGCAACAGCGGTCTGCACCATCAGCTCCGTGCGTTTTTCACTGCTGATATCACGCCCGGAAATAAACGCCATGATCTGCCCCTCGCCGTTTTTAAGCAAATCGGTCGTGACATGCCACCAGGCGCTGCTTCCGTCCGTTTTTTGTATGCAGTACTCGCTTGTCCTGTGCAAATCGCCGCGCTTAAAAGCCATCAATAGGTTCTCGGTGCAAAAATCAAGGAAGAGCTTTCGGTATTCGTCGTTATGCAGAATGCCGTCTTTCATCCATTTGTGGTAGTTTTCCACATCATCAATGCTGCCGGTTAAGCTGCTGCGAATATGCACGGATTCAATGTGCCCCTGGCTTACGTTGAACCGCAGCGACGCGTCAACCGTGCCGATCAGCACTTCGTGATACGCATTTTCATCCTGATAGCGCTGCTCTATGCGTTTTTGTTCGCTGATGTTTGTAGCAATGCCAAGCGCATCGCCGTGCTCCTTTGAGAGCAGCGTATATTGCAGACGCAGCCACAGCGGCTCTTGATCGGCGTTATCGCTGAAGCGAAGCTCCATCTGTGCGCTCTCTTCGCCGTTCCTCAGCCTTTCAAGCAGCGCGAAATAGCCCTTATGATACTCGGGAAGGATGCCCGTTCCGTTTTTTTCATTCCACAGCCCGCCATCGATCTTGACGCCTTCCAGCCATTGCTTGTTTTTAGAAAGTGTCGGATCAAAGGAAATGCTGTTCGTTTTCATATCGTATTTCCACAGCCGTATGCCGCTGATCTCAACCGCCGCCGCAAGCGCCGTCTGGCTCTCGCGCAGTGCGAGCGTGGCGCGGTGTTTCTCGTCCTCATTGCTAAAGACAAAGTGGTAGCGCGTGGCCTGTCCGTTTTTCCCCACCGGCACGCCCTTGGCGTTGATATAGCGATACTGCCCCTTGACCAGCACGCGGAAATCTATATCGACCGCTTCTGCTTCGCCGCTTTGCGCGTACTTTTGGATCGCGTCGAGGATCGCCTCGCGATCCTCCGGATATACCGCCTGAAGCGCGTCTTCGCCAAAGAGATGGCCTCGATCCTCCCGCGTTTCTCCGTACATCTCAAAATAGCTGCCGTTGATATAGTTGACCAGAACCCTTTCTCCATCGATATCAAAAATACCGATTCCGCAGGGCAGCTTGTCCAGTACGCCCCTGAGCTGTTCGTTCGCGCGCTCAAGCGCCGCCTTCGCCGTGACCTCCTCCTCTATATCCTGCAAGGTTCCGATGGCACGGAGCAGCGCGCCGCCCAACTGGTCGTAAACCATAATGGCGCACATTCGGGTGTAGCGAAAGCTCCCGTCCTTCATCAGCATACGCAGTTCCGTCTCGGCAAAGGGAATATGCCTGCCGCACTCCTTGAAAAACGCGAGCAGCTTTTCCCGGTCGTCGGGATGGATGATATCAAGCGCTCCCTCGTTCTTTAAGAGCATTTCACTTTCTACGTCGCTGATGGCGTATTTTTCATAGGATGGCGAGGTGTAAAACTCGCCGGTCTCCATATTCCACTCAAATACGGCGAGTCCCGCATGCTCGACAATCAGGCGGTAGCGATCCCTCGTTTCCTGCTCCTTGGCAAGCGACGCGTCCAAAAGCCGCTTTTGCTTCTGCTCCTCAAGCAGTCGCAAGCGCTTGGCAAGCTCGTTGAGGATGTAAATACCGATGGTAGAAAGGATCTTCGCATCCGTAAGGTTCGCACGCGGATCGTCCACCCCGATAAAGCCGAGCATACGCTTTTGATAATAGAGCGGTACAGAGATCAGGTTTGTGATGCCCTGCGACTGCAAAAGGTACTTGGCAATATCGTCGTCGCTAAGCTCCGCCACGTTGGCGATAAACAAGCCTTCCTTCTCCCTAAAGGCGTCCATCCATATATCGACCGTTTCGATGGGCAAATGCTGAAGGTTTTCGATCTGCGCCTCTATGCCGCTTCTGCACTGTTCAAAGGTGTTGCTCACCTCGCTCTTTTCCCAGTCAAACTCGAAGATATACGCCCGATCCGCCTGAAAATAGTCGATCAGGCTATGAAGGCTCTCGTTTACGGCGCGCGTCACGTCGTATTGTTCAAGCAAAAGCCGTTCGGCGTTTTCGTTGAGGATGCGGGAACGGTGCTCCTCCGACTCACGTCTTGCCTCTATCGCAAGCTCCGCCTGCTTTTGCGCGGTAATGTCGGCAAAGGCGATGCAAATCACGGCGTGCTCGCCATCGCCGCTGATATGGCGCGTAACGCAGTCTAAAAAAAGCTCCGCGCCGGTATCGCCGCGCTGACGACGCAGCGTAAAACGCTGCTCCTTTTTCTCCGCGATCGCCTTCTCAATCGCCTGCGTGCAGATGTTGCGCTCCTCATCGCCGATAAGCTGAAAAACGTCCATGTTTTTGCTGCTTAAAAGCGTAGGGGTCATCCCTGTGATCTCATAGTAGGCGGTGTTTACGCGCAGTACGTCAAGCTCTGCGTCCTTATACTCATAAAAAGCGATTCCGCCAAACACGCTGCCAAGCAGGCGATTGATAAGCTGACTGCCGCCCATGAGCATATCAATCTCGCACTCGTCGATGCAGCGCACGCTTTTTTCTTCCGCCGCGGTTCTGAAGTTCCCGTTTATTAAGTTCTCAAAGTCCTCTGCCGGCATAGGACGGGCATAATAGTAGCCCTGCACATAGTCGCAGCCGACGCTCCGTAAAAAATCCACCTGCTCCGCCGTCTCCACGCCTTCTGCGATCACAGCCGTACCCATCCACTTTGCCATGCGCATTACGGAGGTCAATATCGTGCCTACGCGTCCGCCCTTTTCAAAGCCCTCAAGAAATTTCATATCAATCTTGAGCATATCGACGGGGATATCTTTAAGCGTATTGAGGGAAGAATAGCCGCTGCCAAAATCATCCATCAAAATGGGAAAGCCATAGGCGCGCAGCTTATCGGTGTTTTTAAGAAGCTGCTCGGGATTGCTCGTATAGGCGCTCTCCGTGATCTCCACGCGCAAAAGATTCGGCTCGACGCCGTGCTCCTTTGCCAAAGCGAAAATGTCGTCCGCGAGGTTCGGGTCAAACATGCTGCGCCGGGATACGTTGACCGAAATCGGTATTTTTGCAAGCTTGTTTTGCTTCCGTTCGCTTAGCAGATGGCATACCTCGTGCCAGATATAGTGATCCAGCGCGCAAATGAAATCCGTGCTTTCAAAAAGCGGTATAAATTCGCCCGGCCCTACCACGCCCCTTTGGGGATGAATCCAGCGCACAAGCGCTTCCGCGCTCACAGGAGCGCCGCTTGTAAGGCTGATGACAGGCTGTAGGTACACGGAAAACTCATGACGCTTGAGCGCGCCGTCCATCTCGGCGCGAATTTCCTGCTCGCGCAGCATATTTTGCCGTAGAAGATCGTCATAAAAAGCATAGTGAACGTGATACTGCCCCTTAATGGTGTCAAGGGCGAGCTTCGCGCGGTCGCACATCTTTTCCACCGGCAAAAAAGGATCGTCGATCTCGTAGATGCCAAAGTTGAGGACGAGCTGATATTCCGTATTGCAGCACATTTTTGAGGATACCGCCGCCTGTACCATTTGCTCAAGATCGAGCAGCTCCTCCGGGATGCAAACGGCAAAGTGATCGGCCTCGATCCTGCCGAAGACGCCCTTGTTTTCTACCGTGGCACGCAGCTTGTCCGCAAGACGGCAAAGAAGCTCATCGCCCGTCTGCACGCCGAATATCTCGTTGATGATCTTGAAGCGCTCGATATTGATGCGGATCAGCACACGGTTTCTGGCGGGATCGGCGCGAAGGTATTCCTCCGTCTTTTTGATAAAGGTACCTTTATTATAAATGCCGGTAAGCTCGTCATGCTCCGCGCGAAGCCGCAGCGTTTCGCGGCTTTTCACTTCCTCGTCAATATCCATGTAGGTGAAGATGAACTGCTCCCGCCCCTTTTCGCTTCCGGAATGCTTTGCGCAAAGCTGTATCCACCTATAGCCTCCGTCCTTTGTGCGAAAACGCACGCTGTGCTCGATGCCTCGCCCCATGGGGAGGTTGACGGTAAAGAGCGCGCGGAGGCGAAAAACATCCTCCGGATGGATATGGTAATAGATGTCCCGCGCCGCTTCGCGCAAATACTCCTCCTGTGTGCGCCCGGCATACGCGCAAAGCCAAGCGTTCGCATAGGAGAGGATGACGCGCTCGCCCCTAAGTTCGATAAACGAAACGCCGCAGTCGATATTTTCCAAAATAAGCTCAAGCTCCTGCCGGTGCTCTACCTGCCGTTCCAGCAGCAGCTTTTCGCTCTTGAGCTTCTCCATTTCCATGCGGTCGATCGCGGCGCTGATGCGGCGGCGGACGATGCGCGGCTGGATGGGCTTTGTCAAATAGTCGTTCGCGCCCTTGTCAAGCGCTCTGATCTCGGATTCCTCCTCGTTAGACGCTGTGATAATGATGACGGGAATATCACGAAGCGATTCCTCCGTGCGCATGACGCTAAGAAGCTCAAAGCCATCCATAACAGGCATTTTTAAGTCGATCAGCGCCAAGCTGAAGCGGGACGGAGCCTGCCTTAGCACGGCGAGCGCCTCTTTTCCGTCGCAGGCGGTAACAACGTCGTACTCATCCTGCAAGATCTGCGTGAAAAGCGCCCTGTTCATTTGGATGTCATCGGCAACGAGAATCGTTTTTTTCTTATTCATGATGCTTTGCTCCAGCTTTGTTTCAGTCTTAGACCTTGTGGAAGGACGCGCATAAAAAATTCGTACCCGAATTGGTTTTTCATCAGATTCGCCGTAAATTTTTTGTCATTTATTTTGTTATTGATATATATTTACTGGAAAAGTATACCACACCGTATACGTTTTCGTCTATACCGTTTCCCCGACTTTAGCGTAGAAGGAATACCGCCCGAGCGCATAAATAAATCTTTTGCTTTTGACGCAACCTAAAGAGGCGCTGCTACGTTCTATTACCAGAAAAGCAAGAAAATGATTCTGGAGGAGTAAAAAAATGAAAAAGATTATCGCCTGTATCCTTAGCCTCGCGTTTGCCGCCGCTTTTTTGACCGGCTGCGCGCCTTCCGCCGCACAAAACGCGCCGGAGAGTGAGGAAAAAAAGGCCATCGAAATCTATATCAAGCAAAAGACCGTGACTACCGAAACAGAAAGCGTTATGCTCGCGATTATCAACAATACCGACAAACATTACAGCTTTGACTATGTACAGCAGCTTGAGATCAAAAACGGCGATGAATACCAAGTCGTTCCCCTGACCTTTGAGGGCGTCCCGCTTGCGCTTTTGCATATCAGCGGCGGCGAAACACAGGACTACGAATTTGATTTTGCCAACCATTACGCCATGCCGCTCAGCCGCGGCAGCTACCGCATCGTAAAGACCTTTGTGGACGATGACGGCGCGCAGTTTGAGGCGGTTTGCGAGTTTGACGTATTATAAATAAAAGAAACCGCGCAGGATATTCAAAAAAAGTGGCTTTACGCCACTTTTTTTATTTCTACAGCCCGCTTAATATGACCGGCTCTCCGATCGCCTTGGCGATCGTATATACCCTCGCCGTATCCTCGATGTATTCGGCGCGGATATATGCCTGCGCCATATCCCTGCCTATGGCGAGCACGCCGTGATTTGCCAGCAGGCAGCCGCCCTTTCCCGCCAAAGCGGGCAGCGCGTTTATGCCGACCTCGTCCGTACCGGGCTTGGCGTATGCCGCGCATTCCACCTGCCCCCCCAAAAAGGGGAACATTTCAGTCAGCGTCGCGGGGATCGGCTGACGGTTGACGGCAAATGCCGTCGCAAAGGGAGAGTGCGTATGGACGATCGCGCCGATTGAAGCGTCGTTTTTATACACCTGCGCGTGCAGTCTCCATTCGCTTGACGGCAAATGCTTTCCCTCAAGCACCGTTCCGTCAAGGCGGATCACCATGACGTCCTCCTCAAGCATCGTTTCATAGCGCACGCCCGACGGCGTGATATAGAGCCTGTCCTTTTCTCGCTCATAAACGCTCAAATTTCCGCTTGTGCCAGCGAAAAGCTTTTGCTCGAAAGCCTGCTTCGACATTTTTACGATCAGTTGTCTGATGTTCTTATCCTCACTCATTTTTTTACCACCACCTCATATTCTCCGGCATTGCCTCTTTGTATATAACGATCAAGGTCATAGGGACAATAAATGCCCGCGTCCGTCACTACGCCGCTTACAAGCTCCGGCGGCGTGACGTCAAAGGCGGGATAATAGCCCTTCACGCCGTCCTTCGCGGTTTTGACACCCATCGCCTGCAACACGAAGTCCGCCTCGCGCATCTCGATGGAAACGGTATCGATCGAAGGATGCACGCTATCGGGCGCGCCCGTCACAAAGTAGGGGACGCCCATATATTTTGCCGTGATCGCGATCTGGAAGGTTCCCACCTTGTTGACGATGTGTCCGTCCATACAGATCACATCTGCGGCGGAGGTGAACACATCCACATGCTCCCTCTGCATAACAAAGGCGGGCATGTTGTCCGTAATCACCGTAACGTCAAAGCCCATGTCGAAGCAGACCGTCGCGGTCAGTCTCGCACCCTGAAAATACGGGCGCGTTTCGGGACAGAAGATACGCAGTTCTTTTCCTCTCGCCCTTGCGATCTTGAGCATCTGCCCTACGATCGTTTCTCCGAAGCACTGCGTCATCACCGTTCCCTTGTCGGGAAACATATCCACCAGATACTCCGCCATTTTTCCAATCTTGGTATACCGGCGGTTGTTCGCTTCGATTGCGCTTTGCTTGATGGCCTCAGCGACGTTCGCGCCGCTTTTCCACGCGGCGTCCGCCGCCTTCATCGCCGTATCGCAGACCTGCCGCATACGCTTTGCGGTCGTGGGACGGGCGGAGGCGATTACCCTCGCCGCCTCGTTCAGATACGCGCGCTGCCCCTCCTCGCTTTGTTCGCGGCACTCGTATGCCGCAAGCGCCATGCCCATTGCCGCCGCTGTGTAGGGCCCCGCGCTTTGCGTCACCATATCGGTGATGGCTTTCGCTACCTCGCCGTAATGTGCGCATTCCACAAACGCAAGCGTTCTTGGATATACGCGCCGGTCAAGGATGCGCACCTTTCCGTTTTCAAACCAGGCGATATTCTCATATTGGAGCATGAACGCAAGCTCCCTGTCCGCTCTTTCCATCTTTTCTTCCTTTCCCTTGTACTTATCTGCTAAGCAGTCCCTGAACCGCCGCGTCAAACTCATAGCGCGTCTTTTCCGCGTCGATGGTGAAAAACTCTCCGTTTTCATAGAGGATTCTTCCATCCACCATAGTCATGCACACGTCGCTTCCCTGCGCGGTGTAGATAAGCGTGGAAAGCGGGTCAAAGCTGGGACGCAGATGCGTTTGTTCCATATCGATCGCAACGATGTCCGCCTTTTTCCCCACGCGAAGCTCGCCTGTATCTTCTCTGCCCTGAAGACGCGCGCCGTTTCGCGTCGCCATGTTAAAAACCGTCTTTGGCTGCATGGCGGTCGGGTCCTCGCTGATGCCGTTATGGATCAGGGCGGCAAGATGCATTTCTTCAAACATATTCAAATTGTCGTTGCTCGCTGCCCCATCCGTACCGAGGGCGACGTTGATACCCATATCGAGCATTTTTTTGATCGGCGCAAAGCCGCTGCCAAGCTTCATGTTGCTTGAAGGGTTATGGATCACGCTCGCGCCGTGCTCCTTAAAAATGCGCATGTCCCCGTCTTCGACAAACACGCAGTGCGCGGCCGCCACAGGGGAGTTGAACATACCCAGATCATAAAACCACTGCGTAGGCGTTTTGCCGTAGTGCGCCTTGCATTCCTCGTGTTCCTTGCGCGTTTCGGAAATATGCACCTGCATACGCGCGCCGTCGCGCGCGCACAGCTCGCAGTATTCGCGGGTAAGGCGCTCTTTGTTGGTGTATTCCGCGTGGAGCGCGTAATCTACCCGAATGCGGCCGTTGCAGGCCTTATGATAGCGCTCGAAAAGCTCCAGCGTACCTTTGACTCTCCAGCTATCCTCCGCGCGCTCGTTTTCATCAAAGCAAAGCACGGGTCTTGTCAAATTCGCCTTCATGCCGCTCTTTTCACAAAGCCTTATTGCGGTAAGCGGCTTGTCGTACATATCGCTGTAGGCGGTCGTTCCGCTTTTAAGCATTTCCATCTGCGCCCATGCGTTCCCCACCTCGATATCCGCCTCACTCATTTTATCCTCAATGGGAAAAATCGCCTCGTGCAGCCAGCGGTCAAGCGGAAGCCCGCTGCCAAAGCCGCGAACGAGCACCATGGCGGCGTGTCCGTGGCAGTTGATCAGTCCCGGAATAAGCATCCTGCCGTGCATATCCTTTTCTTTGTCGTAGCCTTCGGGCTTTTTCTTTCCGATATAGGCGATGGTATCGCCCTCTATGCCCAAATAGCCGTCCTTTATAAGTGCAAAGTCGCTTTCGCCTTCCGCCTTAAGAATGTCGCAGGTTTTCAGCAGCAGCTTTTCCTTTTGTTCGCTCATGCTTCTTCTCCCAACGTGTTTATATCGATTTTTTCAATGATCGTTTCCACATAATCGCTGAATGCTCCCGCGATCAAGGCGGCGTTTTTATCCACCTCCTCGTCGGTGATCGGCGTATCCAGCACGCCCGCCGCCATATTCACCATCACGGAAAGCCCCAAGAGCGGCATGGAGCAATGCGCCGCCGTGAGCGCCTCCGTCACGGTAGACATGCCCGCCGCATCGCCGCCAAGCATCCTCGCCGCGCGAATTTCCGCGGGCGTTTCAAACTGCGGCCCCGTAAAGAAAAAGTATACGCCCTCGTGTACCCGTAAGCCGCTCTCTTTGGCGCACTCGAGCGCCAAAGAGCGAAGCGCGGGTGTATACATACGCGAAACGTCAAAAAAGCGCGGGCCGAATTCGTCGATGTTTTTTCCCCTCAGCGGGCTTGCACCGCTCAGCTTGATGTGATCCTTGATGATCATAACGTCGCCGGGACGGTACTCGGTATTGATCGCGCCCGCGGCGTTTGTGAGAATCGTCGCCTTCACGCCCATGCACTTGAATACGCGCACGGGCAGGGTGAGCTGTTCAAAATCATAGCCCTCGTAGGTGTGAAAGCGGCCGGACATACACGCGATAGTTTTTCCTTTGATTTTTCCCAATATCATCTTGCCGGCATGAGAGGGCGCAGTAGAAAGGAGAAAATTCGGAATGTCCTTGTAGTCGATCATTACGGGGTTCTCGATACGCGCTGCAAAGGGGCCAAGGCAAGAGCCTAAAATGACCGCCAGCTCCGGCACGAATCCCGCCCTTTGGATTATATACTCCGCGCTCTTAGCAAAGGACTTGAATGACTGCTCCATAGCAAACCTCTCCTTTATGAATTTATTTTTTTGATTATGACTTTTTTTGTGTATTTAGACCGAAGCTTTGTTTTTGTATTCTAGCATGATGTTTTCTTTGTGTCAACTTGCTTTTTCTGAGCCATAAATCCAAATATCAAAAATATAGCTGGACTAATATCTGTGTTTGTGTTATTATTTATTTTGTAATTTGTGGTTTTCTTTGGTTTTCTTTATCCCCATGTTGATCTATCGTCCATTCTCTTACAATCTGAGGTAGTTAATAATGCTTGCGATCGATCGTTACAACTCCATACGAGAAATTCTCTCCAAGCAGGAAAGCGTTTCCGTTTGCGACCTAGGGCATCTTTTGGGCGTAAGCGACGAGACAATCCGGCGCGACCTTGATAAGCTGAGTCAAACGGATAAGTCCATCGTGCGCGTACACGGCGGCGCTTATATGGTGAAAACCTTCGATAAGGAAGCGCCCTTCGCCCTTCGCCAATCCCTGCTCGTAGAACAAAAGGAACGCATCGCGCGCCGTGCCTTTTCCTTCATTGAAGACGGGGATATTCTCATGCTCGATTGCAGCACCACCACGCTGCATCTGGCGCATCTGCTGCGCGAGGCTACGGACAAAAAGCTGATGGTGATGACCAACGCGCTTGGCGTCGTGCAGGAGCTTTCGGACTGCGGACATATCAAGCTGCTCTGCGTAGGCGGCGTACTGCGCGCCATATCCCATTCCTTTGTGGGCTATTCCGCGACGAGCGTATTGAACGAGTACCGCGCGGATAAGGCCTTTTTAAGCTGCTCCGGTATTCACGAGCGCTTCGGCGTCACCGACAACAGCGAGGAGGAGGCGCAGGTGCGCCGAGCCATGCTGCAAAACAGTCAGCAGCGTTATCTTTTGATCGATTCCGAAAAATTCGGCCGCTATAAATCAAACCGCATCACGGAGCTTTGCGACGTCGATGAAATCATCACGGACGAGCCTTTGAGCCGCGCATGGCGCAGTCTGCTCACAAAAGCGGAGGTGCGCCTTTCTGTTTGCCCCGAGGATGCCGAAAGGACGGAGAGCGCACATGCCTGAGCTACGTTTTTCCCTGCCTTCCCGCTTCATCTTCGGTAAGGAGCCCGACGCGGCGCTCCTCTATGCGGATCTGCGCGAAGCGCTCCATCTGGGCGCCAAAATCATTTATGACGAGGAGGACGCGCTGCTTTTACGCCTGAAAAGCAAGTATTTTGCCGCCGGCGAGGGCGTAGAGGAGCTTCCCGCCTTTCAAAGCGCGGGCATGGTGCTCGTCCACGAGGAAGCAACGGCAAGGCGCATGATGCAGCAGGCGCTATTTACCGAATGTATGGAGGTCGTACAGTTCGTCTGCGCGCAGCCTTTCGTTTTTGAGGAAAATTCCGCTGTGCGCATCCGTCCTTTGCGCATGGACGCTCTCCCCTTTGTGCTTTTGCATTATGAGCATCCTAACACCAGTCGCGACTATGTCGCCGCGCGCATCGAGGATCTGATGCTCGGCGCGTATATTGAGGACGAGCTTTGCGGCTTTATCGGCTTGCAGGAGGAGGGCGCCATGGGTATGCTACAGGTTTTGCCCGCCTTTCGCCATCGGGGCGTCGCTCGCGCGCTGCAGGGCGCGCTGATGCAAAGGCTGCTTCAAAGCGGCTCTATCCCCTACTGCCATGTCTTTCCAAGCAACGCGCCAAGTCTCGCCCTACAACGCTCCATGGGGCTTACGGCCTGTGAAAGGCCTCTGTTCTGGCTATATAAACCGGTATAAGCTTCCGCGCTCTGCGCGGACTTAAATACAAGCAATAAAGGAGAAAAACAATGAGGAAACTGTTGATTCTTGTTCTCGCAATCTGCATGACGGCCTCCGCCCTCTCCGGCTGTGCCGCCCCCGCCGCCGCTGAAAGCGCGGCAGCACCCGCCGCCGAACCCGCCGAGCAAAGCACCGCGCCCGAGGAAGCAAAGCGCATCGCGGTGATCTGCGACACGGTCGGCACAAACCTTTTTCTTACCCAGGTCGTCGATAAGGTAAAGGAGCAGGCCGCGATCTACAACTACGAGTACAGCATCATGGAATGCGCCGACACCGACGAATGGCAGTCCAATTATGAAGCTTCCGTCGTAGAGGGCTATAACCTGATTCTGGGCGTAGGCTGGCAGTCTGCCGAATATGCCGCGAGCATGGCCGACGCGTATCCCGACGCCGCCAAGTATGCCGTCATCGATACCGACGCGGGCAGCGACAACGTCACCAGCGTCATGTATAACGAGGAGCAGGCCGCCTACATCATGGGCGTTATGGCGGGCGCAGCCTTCCCCAACGAGTCCGTATACGGCTACATCGGCTGCTTTGAGGGCGCCGGCTCCTGGAAATACCGCTGGGGCTTTATGGAAGGCGTAAAATCCATCAACCCCGACGCGGACTTCATTTTCAACTGGACGAACAGCTATTCCGACACCAGCATCGCCTATGAGTACGCCAAGCAGCAGCAGGCTGCGGGCTGCACCTACATCTTCGGCGCCGCCGCCGCCGCCAACGAGGGCATTTTCCAGGCCGCGCTGGAGCTTGCGAAGGAAGGCAAGTACATTTATAGCTGCGCGCAGGACGCGGACGCCACAACGCCCGATAATCCGTATATCCTTTCCGCCCAGCTCAAAAACACGGGCGTGACGACCGGCTGGGTCATTGACCAGTTTTTTGCCGGCACGCTTACCCCCGGCCTTATTGAGCAGAAGCTCGTTGATCACGCAATCGGTGCGACGCACGTTACCAACGAGGGCGCCTACCGCAATACCGATATCCTTACCGACGATGTAATCGCCACCTGCAAAAAGGCCGTTGACGACATCGTATCGGGCAAGCTCGTGCTCGAGATCGTACCTGAAGAGTCCTACCAGATGTAAGCTGTTTCCCCCTATATATCTGTCCGGCGCGACTTCATGCGCGCCGGACAACTACTCACAAAAGGATGGTGGATATACCTATGGATGAGTCGATCCCTGTATTTGATATGCGCCACATCGTAAAAATGTACGGTTCCCTTTGTGCCAACGACGATGTGAATATCCATCTGAGGCAAGGCGAGATCCTTGCGATCGTAGGCGAAAACGGCGCGG
>CAZNJN010000016.1:0-6193 GCA_964573365.1 uncultured Oscillospiraceae bacterium | reverse complement strand
AAGTCCACGATCATGAAGGTGCTCTACGGCTTGGAAAAGCCCACGTCCGGCGAAATCTATGTACACGGAAAAAAAGTACATTTTCATAGTCCCTCCGACGCCATGGCGGCGGGTATCGGCATGGTGCAGCAGCATTTCATGCTTTTTGAAACCATGACGGTCGCTGAAAACATCGTATTCAAAAATGAAATCACAAAGGGTCTGTTTCTGGATAAAAAGAAAATGAACGAAACCGTACAGGCTCTTTCCGATCAATATATGCTCAAGATCGATCCGCAAGCGCGCATCGACGAATGCCCCGTCGGGCTTCGTCAGCGCGTGGAAATCCTCAAGATTCTTTACCAAAGCTCAGAAATCATTATTTTTGACGAGCCTTCCGCCGTGCTTACGCCCCTTGAGGTGGAAAACCTGCTTGATACCATGCGTCAGCTCAGTGCCATGGGCAAGAGCATCGTCCTTATCACCCATAAGCTGCAAGAGGTCATGAACGTTGCGGATCGCGTGTACGTCATGCGCGCGGGCAAGGTGGTCGCCGAGCGCGTCAAGGCTGAAACGAGCGCCGAGGAGCTGGCGTTTTTGATGGTCGGCCGTCATATCCCCACGCGCGAAATCGCGCAAAGCCATGTGGAAAAAGAGCTTCTGCGCGTAAAGGACTTGACGCTCTATGCGGAAAATAAGGCGCTGCTCGACCATGTGAATCTGTATGTAGGCGCAGGCGAAATCGTAGGAATCGCGGGCGTTTCGGGCAACGGGCAGTCCGAGCTTGTCAAGTGCATCACCGGCCTTCTGCACAGCGATAGCGGGCAGGTGCTTCTTGAAAACAAGGATGTTACCAACAAAAGCGTAAGACAGATACGCGAAGCGGGACTTGCGCATATTTCGGAGGATCGCTTCATTTGGGGCAGCGCGCTTGACGCGACGCTGTGTGAAAATACGCTTATGGGCAAGGAAAACGACGCCTCTTTCAGCAAAAAAGGCTTTTTGCGCTGGAAGCGTATACGCGGCTACTGCACACAGCTCATCCGCAAGTTTGACGTAAAGGCAAGCTCGCCGCTGCAAAGGCTTTCCGAAATGTCCGGCGGCAACGCGCAAAAGCTGATCGTCGCAAGAGAGATGACCATGGACGCGCCGCTTTTGATCTCCTGCGAGCCTACGCGCGGCATCGATATCGGCGCGATGGAATTTATCCATGACCAAATGCTGAAAAAGCGCGACGAGGGCGGCGGCGTTTTGCTCATTTCCTCTGAACTCAACGAGATCATGAGCCTTTCCGACCGTATCTATGTCATCTTTGAAGGGCGCATAGGCGGCGAGTTCAAGCGCGGGGACATGGATGACAAGAGTCTTGGAATGCTCATGCTGGGAGGTAAAGTGCAGCCATGAAGGATAACAGGAACGACACCCTTTCAAACGAAGGCGGCTTAAAGCGCGCGCTCACAAACGCGCTCGATACGCTTTGCCAGCCGGTCGTCGCGGTTTTAATCAGCCTTTTGCTTGGCGCCGTCATCATCAAGCTTGCGGATGAAAACGTGCTTTCGACCTACGCCATTATGTTAAACGGCGCCTTCGGTAATATGTTTTACCTCTCCGCGACGCTCTCGCGCGCCACGCCCATCATTATGGGCGGTCTCGCGGTCTGCATCGCGTGGCGCTCCGGCTACGAGGCCATGGGCGGCGAAGGACAGATGATCCTGGGCGCGCTCTGTGCGGCGCTTGTCGCCTATTATCTGCCCGCCCCGGGTCTTGTGCGCATTCTGTGCGCCATTCTCGCGGCTTTGGTCGTAGGCGGTCTTTATTCTATTTTGTCCGCGTGGCTCTACGACAAGTTTTCCGTGACCTTTCTGATTTCAACGCTCATGCTCAACTATATCGCCAACAACGTGGCGAGCTATCTTACCAACTATGTCGTCAAGGATCCGTCCTCGCTCGACCTTAACTCTGTACAGACGGGCAAGATCGCCGCAGAAGCACAGCTTGGCAAGATCTTCAGCGGCTTCAATCTGCACTGGGGCTTTGTGCTATCACTCGTTTTTGTGGCGCTTATCTACATTCTCCTTACCAAGACAAGCTTTGGCTACAAAGCGAAAATGGGCGGACTGAACCCGCGCTTCGCCCTCTATGGCGGCATCAACAGCCGGCGTATGCTCTACATCGTGCTGCTGCTCTCGGGCTTTATGGCGGGGCTTGGCGGCGCCTTTGAGGTGCTCGGCTCCAAGTACCGCTACATCGATCAAATGATCTTTTCAACCGCCTATGCCTGGAGCGGTATGGTGGCGGCGCTGCTTGCAAACTTCAATCCCGTCGGAACCGCCTTTGCCTCCATTTTGCTCGCCGGGCTCGCGACGGGCGGCAGCGCGATGCAGCGCGGCACAAACATTCCCGTAGAAGCTGTCAATATGATCGAGGGCATCATCACGCTGCTCATGAGCGTAAAGCTGCTGCGTCTGCTTTCTCTGCGCGCCCGCGGAAAAAAGGATGTCGCACAAGACAAAAAGGTTCTTGCCGCCGTAAATGAGGTCAAGGAAAAAAGCGAAGGAGGATCACAGGCATGACTGTCTCTATCGAATATTTCGCTTCCGTTTTCAACTCGACGCTGCGCTACATGACGCCGCTACTGCTGGTGACGCTTTGCGCCTGCGTCTGCTCCAAGGTGCGCGTATTCAATATCGCCCTTGAAGGCACGCTGCTTGTTGCGGCATTCTTCTCCTTTTTGACGCACTATTTTACGCGCAACATCTATCTTGCCGTGCTCGTCGCCATTCTCGTAGGCTTTTTGATGGCGTTTATCATGGGCTTTTTCATCGTAAAGCTGAACGGACATCCCATGATCGTCGGTATGGCGCTCAACACCTTCGCGCTCGGCGTCACCACCTTTTTGCTCTCCATGGTGTTTCATACCAAGGGCGTTGTGAGCGACGCCTCCATGGTGGGGCTTTACAAGGTCTCCTTGCCTGTTATCAGCCGCATCCCCGTGCTTAGCACGATGTTCTCCTCGCTTACCATCATCGATTATCTCGCCTTCGCTCTGGCGGTGCTGCTCTTTATCGTGATGTATAAAACCAAGGTGGGCTTTCGTCTGCGCGCCATCGGCATCAACCCGAGCGCGGCAAGCAGTCTGGGCATCAACGTGCAAAGGTATCAGCTTGTCGCCGTTACGCTCGCGGGCGGACTTAACGGTCTTGCCGGTACGCTGCTCACCCTTGGCTCGGTCACGCTCTTTGTGCAGAATATTTCTGCCGCGCGCGGCTATGTTGCGCTTGCCGCCAACGCGCTTTGCAACTCGCATCCGCTCGGCGCTCTTTTATCAAGCGCGCTTTTCGGCTTTACAACGGCGCTTTCCTATGTGCTGCAAAACACCGCCGCAAAGCAGCAGCTTTTGAACTGCATCCCCTATATCTCCACCATTGCCGCCATGGCGATCTACAATACGATCGCCATCCGCAGACAAAAGGCGCACCGCGCAAGCTGATACGCCTAAAGAAAAAGAGTGGCAGACCGCCGCTCTTTTTTGTGTTTTTAGCTTTTGTGTTTTCTACCCTATCAGCTTCTTTTTTTCGCGCGGCCAAGCAGCTTTTTTGTCTTTTGCTTGAGCTCCTTAGGCGACACGGGCTTACCCGTATGCTCGTCCATCCCCGCCTGCCGTACCTTTTCAACGTCCTCGGCAAAGACGTTTGCGGTAAGCGCCATAATCGGGATATCGCGCGCCTGCGGATGCTCGCTCGCCCGAATCGCCGCCGCCGCCTCATAGCCGTTGAGCGTGGGCATTTGGATATCCATATAAATAATATCGTAATAGCCCGGCGGCGAGGTAACGAAGCTTTCGTAGCCTTCCTTCCCGTCCGAAGCGACGTCCACCTGCAAGCCCATCTTGGAAAGGAGCATCTTCGAGATGCGCTGGTTGACCTCGTTATCCTCCACGAGCAGGGCGCGCCTGCCGGAAAAGTAGACGCTGGTAAGATTCTCCTCGTCCGTCTCCTGCCTGTCCCTTTGCTGATCGATCAAAAAGTACAGATCAAGGGTGAAGACCGTGCCTTCCCCTTCGCGGCTTTCTACGGCGATGCTCCCGCCCATCGCCTCTACGAAGCTTTTGGCGATGGAAAGCCCCAGTCCTGAGCCTTCGATCTTTTGCTGATCCGCTCTTGTATCGCGGATAAAGGGCTGAAAGATGTTTTTCAGATTCTTTTCGGAAATGCCCATGCCGTTGTCGCTGATTGTGATATGCATACAGGCAGTGTCCGCGCGCAGCGAACGCTGCTCTGCGATCGTAAAGCCTATGCAGCCTCCGGGAGCGGTAAACTTGACCGCGTTGTTCAAAAGGTTGAGCAGCACCTGCTTAAAGCGAAGCTCGTCTCCAAGGAGCAGCTCGTGGGTAATTTCCTTATCCTCGCACACAAAGCGCTGGGATTTTGCGTCGCACAGCGGCGTGATGATGCCGCAGATGCTTTCGATGCAATCCCTTAAAGCGAACGCTTCGCTTGCAAGCATCAGCTTCCCGCTCTCAATGCGGCTCATATCCAGTACGTCGTTGATAAGCTGCAAAAGATGCGCGGAGGAGCGCTTGATCGTCATCAGATAATCCCGCGCCTGCTCAGGCTCGTTCGCGCTCTCGATCGCAAAATCCGTCATGTTCACGATCGCGTTCATCGGCGCGCGGATGTCATGGGACACATTGGAGAGAAACGCCGCTTTGGCGGCATTGGCGCTGTCGGCAATGATCAGCGCGTCCGAAAGCGCCTTTTCGCGCTCGTGCTCCTTCGTCACATCCTGCAAGACCGCCAGCCCCTCGCCGCTGCTATCCTTCGATTGGTCAAAGGGATAAATGCGCAGCACGAAATAATTTTGCCTTCCGCCATAGCGCGAGGGCAGCGGGGAGCTGACAAAGTCGCCGTTCCCATCCCAGTCCCGCAGCTCCCTGTTCAAGCCCTCCGTAAGCGGCGCGGCGCTGTTGTCCTCATTATGGACGCTGTAGCGCCGCATACGAAGGCTCATATACAGGCTCTCGCAGCCCGGCGCCGTCCCCGAAGCGTTAGAATTGATGTAGACAGGCGTTTCCACCTGATCGCTGATGATCGCATAGGCATTTTTGGTCTGCGAGGTAAGCAGCTCAAAAAGTTCATCGCGATGCTCGATCTCGCTGTCATAAACAGATCGTTTATCCTTAAAAAGCGTTCTGAAAAAGAGCAGCATGAGCAGCGCGATGAGCGAAATGAGCACGGTCATCGCTATGCCGAAATAGACGATGACCTGCGAAAAACGACCGGCAGCGCTCGCGGTATCCACAGGCGCTATGCTGATAAGATACCAAAGTCCCTCGCCCAGATTGACCGGTGAGAAAATAACATAGCTGTCTCCCTGCCCGCTGTGCCATATAAGCCGGCGCTGCGAGGGTGCGTTGAGCAGCTCAAAAAGCTTGACGCTTTGTCCGCCCTCCTCGCATTCGTCCTGCCCTATCAAGGCTTGAAGGGTATTCGTTTCGGGCGAGAGCGCGCCGCTGCGCGCGCTGATGATCACCCCGTTTTGCTGCACGAGCAGCATCAAAAGCCCTTTATTAAGCGTCCGCTGCGGCAGCTTATCAAGCAATTCCTGCGTTTCTTTTTCGACCACGATGCAAACGACGCCGCTCTCCTGAAGGCGCGCGCTCGTTTTTATGGGGAGCATAAATTGTGCCTTCGCGCCGGATAAGCGCAGCACCCTGCCCTTTTCTTTTGCCGTTTCTATGACCTGCGAAGGAAATTTGCTGTTGGTCTCTTTGCCGTTCCCATCGACGCAAAAGCCCTTTTCGTTTACCAGATACGCCGAGCCGAAGCCCCAAATATTCTGTGCCGAGCTCAGATACGCAAGCAGCTCGTCCTCCCCCTCCTCCTCGCGAAGCGAGATGCCGGAGGCAAGCTCCTTGGCGATCGACCATTCCTTTTTGAGCGTTTCCTCTATATAGTGTGCCGAATAATTGCTGATATCTTCAAGATTTGCGGCGTTTTCCAATGATACGCTCTGTTCGTATCGCGTGAGAAAGCCACCGAAAAGCAGCCAACCTCCTATGCCGATAGCGATGAAAACGAGCAGGCTTACGCCAAGGATAAACCATCTGTGTTTACGCCCCGTATCTTTCATCGTCTATTTTCCTCGCTGTTGATTTTGTGTTGTTCCCGCACGACATGCTCATCGTAAGCGAATACTTATATTTTATACCGCC
>CAZNJN010000015.1:374-21634 GCA_964573365.1 uncultured Oscillospiraceae bacterium | reverse complement strand
TTTTCACCAAGAATCATGCCATGGCTCGTGCGTTTCTGATAAGGCTCGCTGGTCGGCACAACACCGATATCATAGAGGAACTTATGCCAGAAACGGGAATAAAGCAGATGCAGCGTGGTATGCTCCATACCCCCGTTATACCAATCGACAGGCATCCAATACTCAAGGGCTTCCTTGCTTGCAAGCTCCTTATCGTTATGCGGATCGGTATAGCGAAGGAAATACCAGCTTGAACCCGCCCAGTTGGGCATGGTGTCGGTTTCGCGCTGTGCGGGGCCGCCGCAATGCGGGCAGGTCGTCTTGATCCAGTCCGTTGCGCGGGCAAGCGCCGAAGATCCGTCGTCTGTCGGCTGATAATCCTTAATATCGGGCAGCACAAGCGGCAGCTCCTCATAAGGCAGGGGAACCCAGCCGCACCTATCGCAATGAACCAGCGGGATAGGCTCGCCCCAGTAACGCTGGCGAGTGAAAACCCAGTCGCGCAGCTTATAGTTGATCTTGCGCGTGCCGATACCCTTTTTCTCGAGATAGTCAATCATCGCGGGAATCGCTTCTTTGACCTCCATGCCGTTGAGGAATTCGGAATTGACCAGCTTGCCGCTCGCCACATCCGTAAAGACCTCCTCCTGCACGTTGCGACCGCCCGCTACGACCTCGATGATGGGCAAATTGAATTTCTTGGCAAAATCCCAGTCGCGCTCGTCGTGCGCGGGAACCGCCATGATCGCGCCCGTGCCGTAGCTCATCAGCACATAGTCAGACACCCAGACAGGTATCTTTTTACCGTTGACGGGATTCACCGCCACCACGCCCTTGAGCTCAACTCCGGTCTTGTCCTTGGTAAGCTCGCTGCGTTCAAAATCGGACTTTCTCCCCGCTTCCTTCTGATAAGCGCGCACCTCATCCAGATTCGTGATCTTTTCCCGCATCGCATCGATCAAGGGATGCTCGGGCGACACGACCATATAGGTCGCTCCAAAGAGCGTATCGCAGCGCGTGGTAAAGACCTTGAGTCCTTCCGGATACCCTTCTACGGTAAACACGACCTCCGCGCCCTCGCTGCGGCCGATCCAGTTTTTCTGCTGGATCTTGACCCGCTCGATAAAATCGAGATCGTCCAGATCATCGATCAAGCGCTGCGCGTAAGCGGTAATTTTCAGCATCCACTGAGAACGAACCTTCTGCACCACCTGACCGCCGCAGCGTTCGCATACACCCTCTACGACCTCCTCGTTCGCCAGACCCACCTTGCAGCTTGTGCAGAAATTGATGGGAATTTCAGCCTTGTAGGCCAGCCCCTTTTCAAAAAGCTTGAGAAAAATCCACTGCGTCCACTTGTAATAGGACGGATCAGTGGTGTTCACCTCGCGGCTCCAGTCAAAGGAGAAGCCCAGACGCTTGAGCTGCTCTCTGAAATGCTTGACGTTTTCCTCCGTCACTTTGCGGGGATGCTCGCCCGTCTTGATCGCATAATTCTCCGTAGGCAGACCAAAAGCGTCCCAGCCGATGGGATAAAGCACGTTATAGCCTTCCATGCGGCGCTTACGAGCGATAATATCGAGCGCCGTATTAGAGCGCGGATGTCCTACATGAAGCCCCATGCCCGAAGGATACGGAAACTCGATCAGCGGGAAAAACTTCGGCATGCTGTGATCGTCCTTCGCTTCAAAGCAATGCGCATCCTCCCATCTTTTCTGCCATTTCAATTCAATGGCGTCATGGTCGTACTTTTGTATCATTTTCTAAACCCTCCATCTATTTCCCTGATGTTTTTCTTCGTAAAAAAAGCTTTCGTCTCTCAAAAATATAGAGACGAAAGCCATGCTTCCGCGGTACCACTCTCATTGCGGATACCATCCGCCACTCGATTCCCATAACGCAGGAATGCGGCGCGCCTACTTTCCTTTTCAGCCGCGCGGCTTCGCGACGAGCTTCGGTTTAATCCGTGCCGCCTTTCACCACCTTGACGACTCTCTAAGACGGATCGTACCCTACTGTTTCGCTTCAACGCCTATATGGATTGAGTATAATTCCTATCTGCGTTCCTTGTCAAGCAGGCTTTTGCATTCCTCGCGCACTTTAGCGCGGCTGCTAATCAATCAAAGCATCACAACGCCAAGCGCAAGCGCAAGCAAGCCCGCGCAAAGCGCCGTATAGAAGCTCATAGCTTCTATACAGCCCGACAAGAATACGCCGCAAAAATTGAACGTGATGTGAAAAATCATGCTTTGCCGAAGCGATCCGCCTTTTTCATAAATATAGGTCATGATAAGACCAAGAACAGACGCATAGACAATCCATACTGCCGTACCGTGAATCACGCCGAAGCATATGGCCGAGAGCAGCGCCGCTATGCTCTTGGGCATCGCCCGTTTGAGCCGGGTATATGCTAGCCCTCGAAAGTAGACCTCCTCCGCGACGGGCGCGATCAGCACCACGCCAAGGAGTATCATCCACGGGCTGCCCGTCGTCAAGTCTGCGGACGCCTGCGCATATTCCTGCATCAGCGTTTCCGGTATCGGCAGCAGGTTAAGCGCCACCCCTACGGCAGTGGAAAGGCCGAGCGCGCAAAGCAGCACAGGCCATGTCTCGCCCCTTGGTACGCCGACACAGTGTGTTTCCTCCGTGAGCTTTTTTCTTCGGATACGGAAAAACAGCCATACCAGAAGGAGCGCAAGCAGGTCGCCGAGCGCAGTTAAGAGCACCGCGTTTGCGCTTGTAAACCCCAGCGCCGCCGTGAGCAGCTCGTCAAACGGCGGCAGACTTCCGTAAGGCTCATAGCTTTCAAGTCCCAGTTTTACAACAAACACGATGTTCGCAATAAAAACAGCCGCGCTTTGCGCAATGATAAAAACAAGCGTATAGCAGACGGCTTTGCCTAAGTTGATCAATACTTTTTTCATGTTTAACATTATAGCAAGTTTTCGTCCCGTATGCTATAATGCAAACTGAGGTAGGAATGCGTATGATATTTGTAGTCGGCGGCATCAATACAGACATTAGCGGACGCCCGCAGACGGCTCTGCTCCTTCGGGATTCCAATATTTCGAGGATCGGTGTCAGCATTGGAGGCGTCGGCCGGAATATCGCTTATCATCTTGCAAAAGCAGGTATGCGTGTGGAGCTCATCGCGGCGCTTGGCGACGATATTTTCAGCGCGGGCGTCGAGCAGGATTGTCGAAAGCATGGAATCGGTCTTTCCTATGCGCCGCGTATTCCCAAGCACCGCGGCGGAATTTATCTTTGCGTCAATGATGAGGGCGGCGATATGTATGTGGCGATGAACGACATGGATATCTGCGCCTTTCTGACGCCTGATCGTATCGATATGGCTGCGATGAACAGCGCGAAGCTTTGTATCCTCGACGCTAATATTCCCGCGCAGACGCTACTTTTCATCGCCCAAAACGCGAAAGTGCCGCTTGTCTGCGATCCGGTTTCCGTGGCAAAATGCGAACGTGTCCGCTCGATTCTGCCATATTTATACGCCATCAAGCCAAACCTGTACGAGGCGCGCGCTTTGACGGGCAGGGAAAGTCCGTCCGATACCGCACAAGCGCTTGTGCAGGCAGGTGTAAAGCAGGTCTTTGTTTCCCTTGGCAGCGAAGGGATGTGCTACGCGGATCAATACAACTGCGGCTTTTGCAAGGTGGAAGCACAGTGCCCGATCGTATCGACCACGGGCGCGGGGGACGCAGCCGCGGCGGCCGTCTGTATTGCTGTTATTGAAAAGCTTTCTATCGAGAAGGCCGCGCTTGCAGCATGTAATGCAAGCGTTAAGCTGATCTCGCAACAATCCTAAGTAAGAGAGGTAAGCCTATGTATAATGAAAATCTATTGATTTCCCAAGAAGTAAAAGCTGCTCTTGACGCGCACGCTCCCGTGATCGCGCTCGAGTCAACCATCATATCGCACGGCATGCCCTATCCGCAAAATGTAGAAACTGCGCGAGAATGTGAAAAGCTTGCCCGTGAAAACGGCGCAACGCCCGCCACCTGCGCGATTCTCGGCGGAAAGCTCTGCATCGGTCTTGACGATGCTCAGCTCGAATATCTGGGCAAAGCCGGTTCAAAGGTGGCTAAGGTAAGCCGCCGCGACATTCCCGTGATCGTCTCCCGCAAAGGCGACGGCGCGACGACCGTCGCCGCCACGATGATCCTTGCCGCTATGGCAGGCATACAGGTATTCGCGACCGGCGGCATCGGCGGCGTACATCGCGGCGCGGAAGTCACCATGGATATCTCCGCCGATCTTGAGGAGCTTGCCCAGACGCCCGTCACCGTCGTCTGCGCGGGCGCCAAGAGCATTCTTGATCTTGGACTTACCCTTGAATACCTTGAGACAAAGGGCGTACCCGTCATCGGTTTCGGTACGGATGAGCTTCCCGCCTTCTACACCCGTAAAAGCGGCTTCAAGCTTAACTGCCGCATGGATACGCCAAAGGAGATGGCAAACGCAATTGCCGCCGCGCATTCGCTCGGCTACAAAGGCGGTATGCTCGTCGTCAATCCTATTCCGGAAGCCTATTCCATGGATAA
Organism: uncultured Oscillospiraceae bacterium; assembly: GCA_964573365.1. Taxonomy (GTDB): domain Bacteria; phylum Bacillota; class Clostridia; order Christensenellales; family CAG-138; genus JAQVRG01. Next base: position 17,096 of record CAZNJN010000015.1, on the reverse strand, counting down.
AGCGTACATTGACAGCGTGATCAAAGACGCGCTGAGTGCGTGCGCCGCGCAAGGCGTTAAGGGCAAGGATATCACTCCCTTCCTCCTGGCGCGGATCGCGGAGGAAACAAAGGGGAGCAGCTTGAACGCCAACATTCAGCTCGTTTACAATAACGTACAGCTTGCCGCGAAGATCGCTTCCGAGGTCTGAGTATGCTTCAAGAAGTCTATCAAAGCGATAAAAGCACACCGAAAAGCGATCTGGTTCTCGTCATTGTTTTTCTTGCGCTCTTCGTTTTCGCAAGATACATCTCCGTTTGGCTGCGCTCCCTTCCTTTGGGCGCCTTATGGCAGCTTCTCGTCTTTTTCGGTCTGCTCGGCTTTGTGTACTACATCTATAAATCAAGGCTCATCAGCTACCGTTATACCTTAACCTTTGAGGAAAATGACGATGAAAAGTCCGAAATGTTCGGCGACACCGTAAAAAACCCTTATCCGCTCGGTTCCCTGCTCATTGAGCGTATGTCGGGCAGTCGCGGGCGCGTGCTCGAGCTGGTCATGCCGCAGGAGTACGAGGAGCTTTTACCCGCAGGTGAAGCCTGCGCCGCCGAAGCTGCAAAGGGCAAGACGTTCCAGCTCACCTCACAGAGCAGGAAAAAAGCCTATCGCCTCTATTTCAAGCGGGACGGCGCGCTCTACTGCATGTTTTTCAGTCCGTCAGAAGAAATGGCGATGCGCCTTGATACTATGATAAAGGAACTACGACAAGCTTGAAGGGCAGCAGAGAAAAAACGCTTCCGGAGGTTCTGGGAGACTACGCGAAACGGGATATGGCACGCTTTCATATGCCCGGTCATAAGGGTTTTGGCATCCCCATGGCCGAGCCTCTTTGCGCGTGGGATATCACCGAGCTTCCGGATACGGATAATCTGCACATGCCCTTGGGGGCGATTCAAAAAACGCAGGAAGCCTATGCCGAAGCTTTCGGAGCGCGGGATTGCTTTTTGCTCATAAACGGCTCTACCGCCGGCGTGCTTGCCATGCTGCTTTCGATCGGCGCGAACAAGCGCGTGCTGCTTGCGCGAAACGCGCATCGAAGCGCTGTAAGCGGCGCGGTGCTTGCAGGTCATGAGCTTTCCTTCGTTTATCCCGAGCCCTGCGGCGTCGTAAGCGCGGCGGAGATCGACTCTGCGCTTTGCACACAAAGCGCAGACGCCGTGCTGATCGTGAGTCCCGATCCTTATGGCCGCTGCGCCGACCTCGTTTCGATTGCCGAAACGGTACACCGGCATGGCGCGCTTTTGTTTGTCGATGCGGCGCACGGCGCGCATTTTCCCTTTGGTAAAACGCTGCCCGATCTTTGCCCGGAGCAGGTGGATTTGTTTTGCGTCAGCGCGCATAAAACGCTTTGCGCCTTTACGCAAAGCGCCCTGCTCTTTACAGGCGTTCATTGTCCGTATGAGAAGGCGCATATACAGAATATGCTTTCACTCATACAGAGCACCAGCCCGTCCTATCCCTTGATGGCGTCGCTGGATTGGGCGCTGCACAGCGCGCGGGACTGGGACGAGCATGTTGCTTTCATGCAAAAACAGCGCAAGCGGCTTGCCTGCGCAAACGGGATACACATACCGGAAGCGGAAAATACGGTGGGAAAGCAAGGCGTATTTGCCCTTGACCCCACGCGCCTTGTTATCAATGTAAACGAGCGGGGCATCGGCGCGCAGGAAGCCTATGCCGACCTTTTTAAGCGAGGCGTCGCCGCTGAGATGGCCGACCGCGAGAATATCGTTTTTATCACAACGCCGCGCGATCCGCGCGCATGGTACGACCGTCTCTATGACGCGATCTGCACGCTTCCCTACGGCATACATCTTCAAGACATGCGCCCCGTGCCGCCGCGTGCGGAAAAAGCAGTCTTAAGCGCAAGAGAAGCGATGCTTTCCAGCTCATGCACGCTCCCGCTTGGCAAAAGTCAGGGGCATATCGCGGCAAACGCCGTAGGCGTTTATCCTCCGGGCGTGGCCGTGCTTATCCCGGGCGAGCCTGTCACCGAGGAGATCCTTCGGTATTTACTTGAAGCCGCAGACTGCGGCGAAACGCTATTTGGTTTAGAGGAGAAGAATCGCATTCGTGTTGTACAATAAAATCATGTTTGATCTGGATGGTACACTCATCCACTCCATGCCCGGCATCGTTAAGGCACTCCGGCTTATGATGACGGAATTGAAGCTTCCTCCCCGTGACGACGACTATATGTATCATTTGATCGGTCCGCCCTTTCAGCTCGGTTTTCCAAACTATCTGGATCTGCATGGTGCAGACGTGGATCGGGCGATCGAAGTGTATTCACGGTATGCAAAGGATGTTTTTCTTGAGCCGGGCATGATCGAGCCTTTCCCGGGAGCGCTCAGTATGCTTGACGCTCTGTCCAAGGCGGGCGCTCTAGTGGGCGTCGTTACAAGCAAAGGCGCCAAACCCGCCAACGAGCAGATCGATTGCTTCGGCTTTCGCCCTTATTTATCCTATGTGCAAACTGCCGATGACAACGGGCACGGAGAAAAAACGGAGCTTCTGCAAAAAGCCTGCGATGCCCTTGGCAAAGACGGAATGGTGATGGTCGGCGACCGTTTTTACGATTTGGATGCCGCGCGAAATTGCGGCATAGAGAGCATCGGCGTACAATACGGCTATGCGAGCGATGCGGAGATACAAGCCTGCGCGCCCACACATATCGTATCTTCCATATCGGAGTTGGAATCGCTTCTGCTCACCGCGCGCTAAACATACAATTTAGACAAGCACCATTACATTTGTAAGAAAGGATCGATGTTCTTATGAAGCTGATTTTCACCATCGTGCAAAATGATGACGCAAAGCGTCTGATCCGTACCCTGATCGAGAATAAATTCCAAGTAACACGCATCGCCAGCACCGGCGGATTTCTTCACGGCGGCAACGCTACGCTCATGATCGGCGTACAGGAAGACATGCTAGAGCAGGCGCTCGACATCATCAAAGAACAGTCCAGCAGACGCAAAGAATATATGGTCATGCCCTCCTCCCTGCCCGGATACATGGATACCTCTCCCACCCCTGTGCAGGTCACGCTTGGCGGCGCGACCGTTTTTGTGGTGGATGTCTGCGCGCAGTACCGCTTCTGATGAACGCACTTTTACAAAGCATCGATCGCGCAATCGATGAAAACCGTCTGCCGCCCGCCTGCTTTATCGGCTGCGGCGATCCGGATTTCGCCGAGGAAACGGCGCTGCACTGCGCTGCGCGCTTTTGCGCTACAGACAGCCTTGAAACCTATCCGGATTTTTTTGATATGCAGGCTCCTGTCGCGATCAACGAGCTGCGCGAGCTGCTCAGTGAGCTTGCTAAACGATGTTTTTGCGAGGGAAACCGTTGCGTCCTGATCCGCTCCGCCGACCTACTAAGCGAGCAGGCGCAAAATCTTCTTCTCAAGACGCTCGAAGAGCCGCCTTCCAATACGCTTTTTCTCTTATGTGGCAGTTATGCTTCCATGCTGCCCACCGTGCAATCCCGCTGCGCTATGCTCCGCTTGGGAGAAGCGACAGCGTCGCAGATCGCGCAGATGCTGACACGCCATGCCGTAAATGCCGAAGACGCGGCGCGCTATGCACGGTATGCGCAAAGCTTCGCGCAGGCTTTGCAGCTTGCTACGCAGGAGCAGGCGCGTTCCTTTCGGAACGCCTCCCTTGATGCGTTTGTAACCCTCTTGAACGCTTCTCCCCCCTACTCTCTGTTGAAAAAGCTATGCGGTGAACGAAAGGCTGCTAACGAGCTGCTTTTATACTGGCTCTCGTTTACGCGTGATCTTCTTGGCCGCCGGTTTTCTCTGCCCCTGCAAAACGATGATTTTGAAAATCGCCTATCTGTTTATACCGCACGCTTTACAAGCGAACAGATAAATTGTATGATAGAAATGCTTACGACCGCTCTTTCGCGGCTGCAAACCAACGTGTCGCCCACCGCCGTTTTGGATTCGCTGACGACACAAATGCTGGAGGAAATACAAAAGTAGTGACAAATAATAACGATACTATGGTACTCTATGAGGTACTTACACCTGAAAAAGTAGCCGCTTTGATTTCAGGAAAAGCTGCGTCGCAGTCGCCTGAAGCGGAAGCGAAACCCGAAATTTCCGAGACAGATGAGCCAAGCTCGAAGTTTGAAGCTCCACAAAACATGCAGGAGGAAAACGAAGTCTCCGCTTCTGCCACAAACGAGGACACGCTGCAAGATGAGGATGCTCTGCAAGGTGAGGACGCCGCCGCAGAAAATTCGGACGAGAGCAGCACAGAAGACGCCTCCGTTTCCGCTCTGGATTTAACGGAAGACATACCTGTACCAGAAACCATGCAGGTCATCGACATCCGCTTTCAGGAAGGCGGAAAATCCTATTTCTTTGATCCCTGTGGTTTTTCGATAAAAACCGGCGACGGCGTAATTGTGGAAACCTCCAGGGGCATCGAATTTGGCGATGTCGTGCAGGGCTGTCACAGCGTGCTTTGCGCGCAAATCATCGGCACGCTCAAGCCTATCATCCGCCTTGCCACCGAGCAGGATCGCGAGCAGCGCGATAAATACCGCGCCAAAGAAAAAGACGCGTTCCACATCTGCGCACAGAAGATACTGGATCATAAGCTGGACATGAAGCTGGTGAACGTCGAGTACGCCTTTACCGGCGCAAAGATCGTTTTCTATTTTACTGCGGACGGACGTATCGATTTCAGAGAGCTTGTCAAGGACCTTGCAAGCGTGTTTAAGACTCGCATTGAGCTTCGGCAAATCGGCGTAAGAGATGAAGCGAAGCTGCTGGGCGGCTTAGGTTCCTGTGGCAGACCCGTATGCTGCAAGCAGTTTTTGCCCGATTTTCAGCCCGTATCAATCAAAATGGCCAAGGAGCAGAGCCTATCGCTCTCCCCCACGAAAATTTCCGGTATTTGCGGCAGATTGATGTGCTGCCTTAAATATGAGCAGGATACCTACGAGGCGATGCGTAAGTGTATGCCGCATGTGGGGCAGGAGGTCATGTCGCCCGAAGGACAGGGAACCGTTATGGAAAACAACATCATTACCGAAAAAACACGGCTTCGTATGGTGCTCCCTGACGGAACGATCGACGCACGCTGGTATCCTTTTGGCGATCTGACAAAGACGGATGCGCCGCGTCTTGAGCCTGCGCCCAGACCTCCCAAGGTTGAAAGGCTTTCCCGCCGCGAACGCCTTTTGCAGGAGCAAAAGGCGCGAAAGGAAGCTGCCGCGGACTTAGCGGAAGATAGCCAGGAACCCGCCGCGAATGAGGCGCCGGAAAAAGACGCCGATGAAGATGGCGAAGCGAAGCGCAAGCCTCCGCGACGCAACAGAAAGCGCCGCAGCGGCACGAAAAATGGCGTTTCCACTTCGCAGGAGGCCGGCGCCGGATCGCCGCCCGCTCCACGGTCTCCCGCGGAATAACAGCGGTATTCTTAGAATTTACGATTGATTTTTTAGGATTTCATGCTACAATGAAATTAACATTAAAACAAGGACTTGGAGGTAACTGAAATGTCTTATGTAATTTCCGACGAATGTCTTAGCTGTGGTGCTTGTGAATCCGAATGCCCTGTAAACGCCATTTCTCAGGGCGAGTCTCATTACGAGATCAATCCCGATCTGTGTGTCGAGTGCGGCAGTTGCGCGGCTACCTGCCCCGTTGGCGCGCCTCAGCAGGCATAAATCTCACTCGATCATTTTTGAGACAATCCAGCGACCATAAAATAACGGACTGAGAATCATTTGATTTTCAGTCCGCTTTTTTATTTTTTCTCAGTATCCGCGGCAAGAAAGAGTTCTCTCTTTTCCTTTTGTAAAAGCTCCATCTTTTCCTCATAGGTACGGATGTCCTTAGGATTTGGAATTCGTTCGACCCGATGCTCGCCGCCAAAGATACGTTTGGACATCGCGCCCGCGCCGTGCGCCATGATCGACGTTGTTTCCTCCATCATATCGACGTTGTAGATACATTCCATATCGGTGCGCGCATAGCCTATGTTTTCTAGGTTTCCGCTCATATACTTTTGCCGATACATATAGTATGGACGCATATCCATATGGATAGCCGCACGCTTACCCATGGCGGTCATTTTTTCTACGGTTTCACCGGAGGGCAGAGGGTATTCGTCTATGCACGCTTTTAAGCGTGAGGATCGCTTGATCGCAAGCGTGTGCATCGTGAAATTTTCCGGCGAGAGCGCCATGATTTTCTCTAGCGTATGCTCCATCAGCGCTTCATTTTCGCCCGGAAGACCCGCGATCACATCCATATTGATGCTCCTAAAGCCAATATCTCTTGCCATATTGAATACTTTGACGATGCTTTCGGGCGTATGACTTCTGCCAATGCGTTCAAGCGTAGCAGGGTTCATGCTCTGCGGATTGATGGATATTCTGTTTACGCCAAGCGCGTAGAGCAGTTCAAGCTTTTCTTTGTCTATCGTGTCAGGTCGTCCCGCCTCAACGGTAAACTCTCGTCCAAACCCGCCATATTCCTTGAGCGTATGCTCAAGCACCTCTTTGAGCTCGTCCGCGCGAAGCACCGTAGGCGTTCCCCCGCCCATATAGATGCAGCGCAGCTTATAGCCGCCCTCTTTCATCATCGCCGCGCCCGCGCTTATGTCTTGCTTGAGCGCGCGCAGATACGCTGCCATATCGGTCTTTTCACTTCGCACCTCCGATGCGAAGGAACAGTACAAACAGCGCGTGCGGCAATAAGGTATGCCGATGTACACATCCAAATCCGTCTTGCTTTGCTCCGCAAACACGCTTTGCTGTACCGCTGTGATCGTTTTCACAAGCTGAAGCTTATCCGGACTCACATCAAACCTATGAAGCATCATTTCATCCGCCTCCGCTTCATTCATATCCTCTAAAAGCTCGCGGTACAGACGCGTAGGCCGGATACCCGTAAGCGAGCCCCAGGGCGTCGCGGTAGCAAACAGCATACGCATCGCGCGAAAGGCGGCAATTTTTACGCAGCGCTTTTCACAGCGCTTAATCAGCAGCTTTGAGCCCTGCTGCGGCGGATAGCTATAGCTGTACGCGCTTGTTTTCCCGTCGAGGCACGCGCTTGCTATCGCCGTCCAATCTTTGAATAAAACTGAAAAATCAGCTTCTCCTTCATTTTCCGTACTCAAAACAACCGCATTCGTAAACAAACGCAGTTCCTCTGCAATATCGTTATAAAACGAGGTGTTTGTAAAAACCCGTACTACCATTCTTCGCTGCTCCCGCAAAGAATATAGGGGTTGGTTTTGCGTTCGTGCGAGAGCGTAGTCATTCGGTTATGACCGGGATACACAAGATAATCTCCGGGCAAGGTAAAAAGCTCCTCCTTGATAGAGCTATAGAGCTTTGCCGCGTTTCCGCCCGGTAAATCCGCGCGCCCCACGCTCTCACAAAAAAGCGTGTCCCCGGAAAAAATCACCTTTTCAGGCTGTTCAAGCACATAGCATACACCGCCCGGCGTGTGTCCGGGCGTTTCGATAACCCGAAGCTGAAAGCCTGCCGCGCTGATCTCATCCCCCTTTGATGCGTAGCTATCCACGCCGCTCGGCTCGATCTTGTAGCCCCACATCGGCGCGCTTTCCTGCCGATCGGGCAGCAATACCCAAGCATCATCCCTGTTGATGCAGACCCTTGCGCCGCTTTCCCGTTTCAACTCCGCGACGCCTAAAACATGATCAAAATGCCCATGTGTAAGCAGTATATCTGTACAGCGCAGACCCTTTTCGCGTAAAAAAGCCAACACCGGTTCCGCGCCGCCGGGATCGATAACAGCGCAAGCGCCTTCCGCGCCGCCATAGAGCACATATGTGTTCGTACCCAGAGGTCCTGTGTGCAAAAGCTTGATTTCCATATTAAAACGTCTTTCTGCTATCAAGCAAAATCGTGACCGGTCCGTCGTTGATCAGCTCCACATCCATATACGCGCCGAACTCGCCGGTTTCTACCTGTACCTTTTCCCTCAGCCGCGCGATCGCCGCTTCGTAAAGAGGGATTGCCGTTTCCGGTCTTGCCGCCTTGATAAAGCTCGGCCTGCGTCCCTTTCGCGCGTCTCCATAGAGCGTAAACTGCGAGATGAGCAGAACCGCGCCGCCTACGTCGCAAAGGTCAAGGTTCATTTTATCATTTGCATCCTCAAAAACTCTTAATCCTAGGATTTTATCGCAGATATACTCCACATCCGAGTTCGTGTCCACATCCTCAATGCCAAGGAGAACCATGTAGCCCTTCCCTATTTTCCCCTTTATCTTCTCATCAATGGTAACACAAGCTCGTTTTACCCTTTGCACAACTGCCCGCATAACTCCTCCTTCTACACATTTACACGGAATACTTCTCGTATTCCTTTGACCTTTCGTATATTTTTCACAATATTGCCGAGCTGGTCGGCATTTTTAACGTCAAAGGACATTTGAATCATCACAGCGCCCGCATCTGCGTCCGTTTTTGCATTCATGGTCTTGATGGAGATATTCATTGTACTGAGCACCTGGGAAATATCCATCAGTAAACCCGCACGTTCATCGCCGGTAATCTGAATCGAAACCGTATAGGAAACACGAATATCCTGCGCCCATTCCACCTCGATAATCCGTTCGTCATCCAAGAGAAGATCCGCCATATTCGGGCAGCTTGCCCGGTGTACGGATACGCCTCTGCCTCGCGTGATATAGCCTATAATTTCATCGCCCGGAAGGGGGGTGCAGCACTGTGCAAAACGCACCACCATGTTCGGTTCGCCCCGAACAATAACGCCGCGCTCATGGTTCTGCTCCGTGTTCTGTACGCTTTGATCCTTCGCTTCAAGCTTTGCCTGCAGCGCCGCCGCCTTTTCTTCTTTACGGCACTGCTCGATCAGCTTATGCAGCACTTGACCGGTCGTTATGCCGCCATATCCGATGGATGCGTAGACGTCATCCATATCATTCATGTTAAAGCGCTTAAAAATATCGCTGAAATACTCGGCATGCGTCAGATCGCTGAGCTGCCGTCCCTGCCGTCTTGCGGCATCGGAAAGCATTTCCTTCCCGCGCAGAATATTCTCCTCGCGGTTCGCCTTTTTGAACCACTGTCGGATCTTTGCCTTTGCCTGCTGCGTTTTTACGCTTTTGAGCCAGTCTCGGCTTGGCGTAGCCTGCGCGGCAGTTAAAATTTCGACGACATCGTTATTTTTCAGCTTATAGTCCAGACGCACGATCGCGCCGTTTACTCTCGCTGCCCGCGCGTGATTGCCTACATTCGTGTGTACGCGGTAGGCAAAATCGATGGGCGTAGAGCCTGCCACAAGGTCAATGATTTTACCCTGCGGCGTAAGCGCATACACATAATCGCTAAAGAAGTCCTTGCGTATATTATCGACAAACTCACTGGTCGAATCAGAATAGCTTTCAAGCTCCAGCGCTTCGCGCAGCCACGCAAGCTTGCTGTCCATCTCATCCTGCGTTGAGCGTCCCTCTTTATACATCCAATGCGCCGCGATACCGTATTCTGCGGTACGGTGCATTTCGTAGGTTCGGATCTGCACTTCAAAGGGCATACCGTCGTTGCTGAAAAGCGTGGTGTGCAGCGATCTGTACATGTTGGTTTTGGGCATGGCGATATAATCCTTGAACCGTCCCGGAACCGGCTTCCATAATGAATGGATAGTGCCCAATACCGCATAGCAGTCGCTGATCGACTCTACAATCACGCGCACGGCGATCAAATCGTAGATCTCGCTCAAGCTTTTGTTTTGCCGCACGGTCTTTCGATAAATACTGTAAAGATGCTTCGGCCTTCCGTTGATCTGCGCTTTGATGCCCGCTTTTTCTAAGTTTTCCCGAATAACGCTCATGGCGTTATTGAGCGTTTCCATATGGCGCGACTGCGAAGGCTCCAGCTCCGTTTGCAGCTTTTTGTATTCGTCAGGCCAAAGGTAAGAAAAGCAAAGATCCTCAAGCTCGCATTTCATCGCGCCCATGCCGAAGCGGTGCGCTAAGGGCGCAAAAACGTCCAGCGTTTCCTGCGCCTTACGGCGGCGTTTTTCTTCATTGCAATAGCCCAGCGTGCGCATATTGTGCAGCCGATCCGTCAGCTTGATGATCACCACGCGCACATCCTTGGCGATTGCAAGAAACATCTTTCTTAAATTGACCGCTTCCTGCTCTTCCTTTGCCGTGATCTCAAGGTTACTGGTTTTGGTAAGCTTCGTCACCCCGTCAACCATGTCGGCAATATCGCTGCCAAACTGGGCTCTGAGCGTTTCCACGGTAATGTTCGCGTTATCCTCTACGACGTCATGCATCAAGCCCGCAATAACCGTATGTGAATCCATCCCCATATCGTAGAGCATCATCGCGACCGCCTCGGGATGGATGTAATATGGCTCTCCGGATTCTCGCTTTTGCCCCGCGTGCGCCGCTTTGGTAAGCGTTATGGCTTGGGAAAGCAAGGCGATGTCCTCCGCGTTAAAGCGCGCAGAGCAATGCTGAATCAGCTTATCCTCGCTATGGACCGCCAATTCGTTTGGCGGCTGGTTTTGCATAGAATTATCCATGTTTCTTTCACCAAAAAAACGGCGCATGAAATACGCCGTCATTGATTTTAGGATTCATATTTGACTACGGAATCCACATCATAGTCCTTAAGCAGTTCCCGTCCCTTGAGATCCTCGAGTTCTATGCCAAAGCGCGCCGCTACGACCTCGCCGCCCGCCTGCTCGATCAAGTGGATGACGGCAAGCGCCGTTCCCCCTGTCGCCAAAAGATCGTCGGCCACGACGACCTTAGCGCCCTTGGGGATCGCGCCGACATGGATCTCCAAAGAATCCGTGCCGTATTCCAGATCGTATTCATAGGAGATCGTCTCACAGGGCAGCTTTCCGGGCTTGCGCGCAAGCACAAAGCCGGCATGCAGCGCGTATGCGAGCGCGGAACCCAAGATAAAGCCCCGGGCCTCCGGCCCTACAACCAGATCGACCTGCTTACCTTTGAGACTGTCCACCATACGGTTGATCGTCTCACAGTATGCGTCCTTATCCTGCAAAAGCGTAGTAACATCATAAAAGAGAATACCGGGCTTCGGAAAATCCGGCACGTTGCGAATGGCTTTTTTCAGGTCCATAAAGTTCCTCCTTCAATTTCGCCGCCAAGCGATATAAGCGATTGGAATGTTTTGCTGTTTTCAAGCGGCGTTTGCGGCGCCTCTTCAACAAACGTAATGCCGTTTTTCTCACGGGCAAAGCCCAGTTCCACCATGATGTCTACACCCAAGCGGCACAGGCATCGCCTCTGACCGGTAGCCTTCGCTATAAAATCAGCCAGCTCATCCCGGTTATAAAAGCTTTTTTTCCTGTTCCGAAACGCAGTATACATCGGAATCAGGCTTGATCGGTCAAAATAGAGCTCTCGCTTTAGTTCGCTTGCGTCGCCATTGCCGATATAGAGCTTGGCATAAGGCGAAAGCTTTGATAGAGCCGCGAGAATTCCCTTTTTTACCGGCGTATCATAAATCAGTATTTCCCGGTAACGCCAAGGCAGCATTTTTTCAAGCACCGGCGCCAGCACCAAAGCATGGTACGCACAGGCTGAACGCTCTTCAGCGTAAAAACCGATGTCCATTTGCGCGCACAAGTCTTTCTTTGCAAGCAGACGGCTGGCTCCCTCCCTCGTAAAGCAGAGGGTAAGCAATCCCGAAAATCCACTTTTGAGTCGTTCGCACAGCCATAAATCCGCATCGTCAAGATGCGACGCAAATATCATACATTTATCATTATATAGGATATTGCGGGAAAATGCATCAACGAATTTTTCGCTGTGCGCGTGCATAAAGCCTTCCACATCTTCGATCGTGCTTGGACGTACCGCTTTGATCTTCACCTGTAGGGAGCTCACGCCCCGCCATGTACTCACTGAAGGCTCGCAGAGTACCTCGCTTCGATCCATTTCCAGCAGCTTGTCTAAAAAATCCCCCATGCCGAAGTACACAAACGGCGTCGATGTAGCGTGTGCGCAAAGCACGCCGCTCAAATGGTTTCTGTCTGTACCGATGCGTTTCATGTTTCGCAAATACGCGCAGGATATACGGAAAAGCGGAGCCGGATTTCCCTCCCCAAAGGGTGCGAGCAGCGTTAGCTGCTTGGCAAGATCAACCGTGAGCGCCGAAAGCGACGCGTCAAGTTCATACTGCTTTCGGGGCAAAAATATCTTCTGATCCGGTGCTACCGCGCAGACCGCGTTTTCAAAACGCGCGCAAAACTCCGCATAACGCTCCCGCTCAAGCGCCGCGCCCGCCGCCGCCGCATGACCGCCAAAGCGCAGAAACAGGTCGCCGCACTGTAAAAGCGCGGCGTAAAGATGTACGCCCGGGATAGAGCGCGCGCTGCCCGTAAGGATCCCGTCTTTTTCGGAAAACAGGATGGTCGGCCTATAGTAGCGCTCTGCAATACGCGACGCCGCAATTCCGATCACACCGCAATTCCAAGCGCCTTTTAGCACGATCGTGCGTCGCTCGCTCAAATCCGACGCATCCAGAATTTTATAGGCCTCTTGGCAAATATCCATTTCTTCCTGCTGACGCTGAGCGTTAAGCGCTTCAAGCTTTTGCGCGATTTGCGCAATTTGCGCGTCGTCGCTTTCGCAAAGCAGCTCCACGCCTAACGACGCGTCCGCCAGTCGTCCCGCCGCGTTGAGTCTTGGCGCAATGCCAAAGGCTATATCCCTCGCCGTAATCACCTTTTCGGCGCCGCAATCATGCAGCAGAGCCATTATGCCCTTCGGGCAGTCTCCGCTGTTCAGCCTTTGAATCGCCAAAGCCGCAAACACGCGGTTTTCATCTAGGAGCGGAACCACGTCCGCAATGGTGGCAATCCCTGCTAGTGGCAGATACGCAAGCGCTTCCTGTGTGCCAAAGAGCGCCTCGATCAGCTTATACGCCGTACCCGCCCCGCATAAATATGGATTTGGATAGCTGTCGTCCTTTCGCGTATGGCAAACGACCGCCTTCGCCTTTGGAAGCGTCTCGTCGCAAAGATGATGATCCGTCACGATCAAGTCCATGCCAAGCTCGGCGCAAAGCTCCGCCTCGCGGCATGCCCGTACTCCGTTGTCCACCGTAATAAGCAGTTGCGCGCCTCGTTCGCGCAAAGAGCGTATCGCGTCCTCGTTCAAGCCATAGCCCTCGTCCTGACGCGTGGGAATATAATAGTGAACCTTTGCGCCAATCTTTTTCAGCGCCAGCACAAGCATGCTGACGGCGCATATCCCATCCACGTCATAATCGCCGTATATCCATACCTCTTCCTCGTCCGCAATCGCCTCTCGTATACGCAAAACGGCCTTATCCATATCGCGCAGCTTGAAGGGATCATGGAGCTGTGAGAGCGAAGGATGCAAAAAAGAGCGCATCGAAGCTTCGTCTAATGCGCCCCGTCGCGCCAAAAGCTCCGTTACGATCGGCGATATTCCCTCTATTTTCGGCAGATTCCCGTATTCTCCGCTCATTTGTTCAAATATCAGCATAGCTAGATTATAGCACAGTCACCCTCCTTTGTCGGTTGCTTTATGCTTCTTTTCATTCTATAATCATTGTATCGAATACGGCTGTCACTTATCTTCAAAAAATACCTGTTGGGGGGAGAAATATGCGGTTTCCTTCGCTTTATGAGGCGGCATGGATCTTTATCGTATACGCCTTTCTGGGTTGGTGCGTGGAAGTGGCGTTTCAAGCGGTCTGTCATGGTAAATTTATCAATCGCGGCTTCTTAAACGGCGCGGTCTGTCCTATATATGGTTTTGGTATTCTCTTTGTTACGGTGCTTTTAAGCCCTCTTGAGCAAAATCTTTTTCTCCTGTTTTTAGGCTCTGTCGTACTCACCTCAGCGCTTGAATATTTGACGGGATTTGTGCTTGAAAAGCTCTTTAACGATAAATGGTGGGATTACAGCCATGAAGTATGCAATTTGCAAGGCTATATTTGCCTGCGTTTTTCTTTGCTGTGGGGTCTGGCCTGCGTATTTGTCGTAAGGCTGATTCATCCGATGATTATGGAGATGATCCACAAGCTTCCACAGCGCTTCGCCCTACCGCTTCTGATCGCGTTTTATGCCATTTTGCTTACCGATCTGGTGCTCACCTTAGTCGCCGCGCTGAAGATGCGCAGGCGTCTCAAGCTCCTCAATACCCTTTCAGAAAAGCTGCGTGAAGCTTCAGAGAGCATAGGTAAGCCTATCGCCAGCGGCGCGATCAGCATTCGAGATCGCTTTGAAGAGAAAAAAGCCGAGGCTGAGCAGTTCCATGATCGTCTGGAGGAGAAAAAGCTCGAAATCGAGCAGCTTCGTGAAAAGCTCAAGGCCATCGCCGAAGAAAAAAGCTTTACGCAAAAGCGTTTGCTCAATTCCTATCCGCGTCTGCGCGACGGGCGCTATAAGCAAAGCCTTTCCCGTCTGCAACAGTTTATAGCAAGCGAAAAGCAAAGGATAGAAGAAAAAATCGAGAAATAAAAAACTGCCCGTAAAGAGCAGTTCAGACCATCAACAAACCCCGAGGGGTCTCATCGACAAAGCCATAGGCTTTGTCGATGACCTGCAGTTATAAGCAAAAACAGTTTTGAAATACAATCAGGCCTTTATTCGTCCGTTGTATTTCTTCACGAGAATATTGGCAATTTCAACCGCCATAGCACGAATCTCGTTTTCGTCCCTGCCCTCAAGCATAATACGGATCAGAGGCTCCGTCCCCGATGCCCGAACCAATACGCGGCCTTCTCCCGCAAGGTTTTTTTCCGTTGCCTGAATCCTGCTTTGAAAATCCGCATCGTCCATGGCGATCTTTTTCTGTTCCGGCTGGATAATCACGTTGACCAGAACCTGCGGAAAAATCGGGATCTGCTTCGCCAGTTTTGACATCGACTTATCCGATGCGTGAAGAACGTTGAGCGTCTGAATCGCCGTAAGCATACCGTCGCCGGTCGTGTTGTGATCAAGAAAAATCACATGGCCCGATTGTTCTCCGCCGATATTGTAGCCGTCTCTGCACATACATTCCAGTACATAGCGATCGCCCACCGTTGTCTCCGCAATGCTGATGCCGCACTCCTGCATTTTCTTTTTTAAGCCCAGATTTGACATGACCGTTAATACGAGCGTGTTTTTTTTCAGTGTTCCGGCCGCGTGCATAGCCAACGCATTGATCCCCATGATCCGGTCGCCGTCTACGATGTTGCCGCACTCATCCGTCGCGATCATGCGATCCGCGTCGCCGTCAAAGGCAAAGCCAACGTCCGCGCCGCATTCCGTAACCAGTTGCTGCAAGCGTTCCGGATGGGTAGAACCGCAATGATCGTTAATATTGTTGCCGTCCGGTTCATCCGAGCAGGAATAGACTTCTGCGCCAAGCTCCGAGAATACTTCCTTTGCTATACCGGAAGATGCGCCGTTTGCGCAGTCGAGCACGATCTTCATGCCGTTAAACCATTCCTGTGCCTTGGATTTGAGAAAATCCTTATATTGATCCCTTGCGCGCTTTGCTTGGATAACATGACCGACCTGCGCGCCCGTGGGATGGACGAGCGGCGTATCGTCCGCGATGATCGCCTCGATTTGCTCTTCCAGCGCGTCGGAAAGCTTATAGCCGCGCGCGTCAAACCACTTGATCCCGTTATATTCCATACTGTTATGCGAGGCGCTTACCATGACCGCAGCATCCGCATTATACTGGCGTACCAGGTAGGCCATCGCAGGCGTGGGAACGACGCCGACGTTGATGACATCCCCGCCAACAGCGCAGATACCCGCTGTAAGCGCGGCGCAAAGCATATCGCCCGACAAGCGTGTATCGGCGCCCAGCAATATTCTCGGATTATGTACGGCGCTGGTGAGAACACTTGCGCCGGCCGCGCCTATTTTCAGCGCAAGCTCACAGGAAAGGTCGGCGTTGGCGATTCCGCGAACACCGTCTGTGCCAAAAAGTTTTGCCATTCTTGCAGTCCCGTTCCTTTCATAATACAAGGCACGAAGCCTTGCGTACTGTCTCGGGCTTGCGGATAAAACAGCGCTTTGCATGAGCGGACACGCGTCCTGTGTCTTTGCCATTCATCGCGTTTTGTTTTTTGCCTCAAGCACATATTAATTTTATAGCGTTTTGATTATATAATATCAAGAAATGGAAAGCAAGAGCTTCAAGGCCTCCCCTTCGGACTGCCTGCACTTTTAGGTTTCACCATGTTCAAGCAGATTTTGAACCTTATCGTTAAGCTTATAATACTCCTCGTGCATCAGTTGATAGACCCTGATGACAGGATCCCTGCTGGAGCTGGTCGCGGCCATAATATCGTCAAACTGCTCAATCATTATCTTGCAGGCTGCTGGGCATAGCTGCCTTGCATCCATCATCTTTTTTAAGATGGCAATCGTTTTTTGTTTAGGGAAGGCCATCTTGTAGCTTCGCTGGCTGGTAAGGGCGCTGACGATGTCTGCGACAGCGACAATCTGCTGCGGCATGGTGAGCTGCGCTTCAACTAAGCCGTTGGGATAGCCGCTGCCATCCAGCTTCTCATGATGGCGCGAGGCAATCTCGCAGATTTCCTCATTTACAAGACCCTCAATGATTTGATGGGTGTAGCAAACATGCCGCTTCATAATTTCCATCTGCTCCGGCGTCAAGCGGCCTTGGAACTCCAATATATCAGGGTCTA
>CAZNJN010000015.1:0-364 GCA_964573365.1 uncultured Oscillospiraceae bacterium | reverse complement strand
GCAATTTTCCCCACATCGTGCAGCAAGGCTCCAAAGTATAGCTTTTCAAGCTCCTGTGCCGAAAAGCCGAATCGCATGCCCAGCTCTTTGCTAATGGCTGTGGTGTTAATGGTATGCGTTACAGTGTATTCGCTGCGAAAATCCGCCGAAAACACCATCATTTTCAGGTATTCCGCCGCCTCATCCATGCTCAATTCCAAGTGATCCGCCATATCGGTGATGCTCTGGCGATAGCGTCCACTGCGCAAATTTTCAAGAATTTGCTCCGGATTCGACTGAAAGAACAGCTCCACATACCGAGGGTGAAACCTAAGGAACCTCTGAATAAAGAGGTGTTATTAAGCCAGCAATCTGCAAATTCACC
>CAZNJN010000014.1:3758-22189 GCA_964573365.1 uncultured Oscillospiraceae bacterium | reverse complement strand
AGCCCAAGGCGCTCACCTCGGCGCAGTTTATCGCGGCGATCCGTGAAAACCTGGAAAAGACGCTGTAAACAAAGAGAAGTAGTAAGGAGTTGCCTTGTATGACAGCTCCTTTTGCGTATGCGCCTAGATCAAAGATTGCGGTCGCCGAAATGCTTCTCAAAGAGCCGCTCCGCCTCGCGGCGGCATTCGCTCACATACGCGTCGTAGCGGCTTAAAAGAGTCTCTCCCGCCCTCGTGAGACGCGTTTTGCCGCCGCTGCTCCCGCCGCGCTGCTTTTCTACCGCGGCTTCGCCGTAGTTGTACTCGATGGAATCAAGCAGCTTCCACGCTTTGCTGTAGGACATGCCGCAGTGCGAACAGGCACTGCGTACAGAACCCGTTTCTTGGATCAAGCGTAGAAAATGCGCCGTGTCAGAGCCGAAAAACTCGCTTTCGCGGGCAAGCTGAAGATCCATCACAGGTCGCAAAAGCTGCGCGTTGTGATAGGAAAGCAGATGCTGATAATCCTCCGGCGTGTCCATATCAAAAAGTATGCCGGCGTCCTTGACCTTGATCGTTTCCCTTTGCAGACCGCTTTGGTGCATCGCGCCAAAGAGTCCCTTGTCCCCCTGATAGGAAAGCAGCGCCTTGGCGGCTGAGTTTTGCAGCAGGATCGGATGTCCTTCCTTTCCCTCATAAAGCGGGCAGGCGATGGGCGCTTCGCTTATCAGCAGCCGCCGCACCGTATCCGCCGTAAAGAGAGGAACGTCCACGGGCGTGAGCAGGAGCTTGTCGCATTTGTCAAGCAGAAAGGAAAGACCGATGCACACAGAGCAAAACATATCCGTAGAGTCGTAGTTTTCGTTTCGCACAAATACCACGCTAGAGCGGGAAAGGTGATGCTCCAGCCGCTCCGCCTGATAGCCGGTGACGACCACGACCGTTTCCGCGCCCGCTTGAAAGAGCGTGGAAACGATGCGCTGCGCGGCGCTGATGGAGCCGATTTGCAGCATGGGCTTAAATTCGCCCATGCGCGAGGACATGCCCGCCGCGGTGATAAGCGCGCCGATTTTCATAAAAGGCCTCCGGTACAAAAATGCTTTTACTATAACCATAATAGAAGAAAGCGGCGCAAGCTGTCAATGGCGCGGAGGAAAACGCATAGGAAGGCGTAGGGAAAAACAAAATTGAAAGGACGGGGGAATCCTGTTATAATCGAATCTACGAAGCACAAAAACGGAGGCAGAAACATGAGACAAGAGGAATTGCTGCTTGAGCAGCTTAAAGCGGGCAAGGCAGGAAAAAATCACGCGGCGGTCACCATTCTTCATGCCGAAGGCTCAACGCCGCGCAGCAGCGGCAAAATGCTCGTATTCGCGGACGGAAAAACGATCGGCACCATCGGCGGCGGCGAAGTCGAGCGTCTTGCGGCGGAGGATGCGCGAAAGGCGCTTCAAGAGGGCGGCAATCTTTGCAAAGAGTATCGCCTTACGCCCGATAAAAACGGCATCGGCATGACCTGCGGCGGCAGCGTCACCGTGTTTATCGAGGTGTATCTTGCAAAGCCGCGCCTGATCATGTGCGGCGCGGGGCATGTCGGCGGCGCGCTGATCAGCCTTGCGCAGTTCTGCGGCTTTGAGGTGACGCTTCTGGATACCCGCCCTGACGAGTATATACAGGATAAAATCGATCTGGCGGATCGCTATATCCACGCGGAAAATTTTTACGACGGGCTTATGCAAATCGAAATTAGCGCGCCCTCCTATATCGTGATCGCCACCTTTGGGCATTCGGGCGACGGCGAGGCGCTTGACGCCGCGCTGCAAAAGGAGAGCGCGTATATCGGCATGGTCGGCAGCAAAAAGAAGATCGCCGCGCTTTTTGAAAGGCTCCGCGCAAAGGGCTATAGCGACGCGCAGCTACAAAAGGTGTACACGCCCGTGGGCTTGGATATCGGCAGCGAAACGCCCGAGGAGATCGCCCTTTCCATCATGGCGGAGATTATGATGGTGAAAAAAGGCGGCAGTGCCAAACATCTTCGGGATTGTGAGCATAAATAAAAAAACGCGGCGCTTGCCGCGCCGCGAAAGTGAAAGCATAAACTTTTCACGATAAAACCTGAATAGCACACAAAATAGTGGCGTGAGCCACTATTTTGTGTTGTAACGCGATTAGCGCGGGCTGCCTTGAAAGAATATGGCGATCGTGCCGGGTCCCGTGTGACTGCCGATCGTAGGCCCGATGTAAAAAATGCGGATGTCGTTGATCCCGAGCTTTTCTCTCACCATATCCGCCAGAGCTTGCGCTTCCGCTTCGGCGTCGCTGTGGCTGATAAAAACGGTCTGGGGAATGCTGCGGTCGTAGGTTTCCTCCATCAGCGTAAAAAGCCGTTTAATGGAGGCTTTGCGCCCTTTGACCTTTTCTGTAGGCACAAGTCTGCCCTCGGTGTCCGTGTGCATGACGGGCTTGATGTTGAGCACGGTTCCCATCACGGCGCTTGCGGCGTTTACGCGTCCTCCGCGAAGCAAATGCATCAGATCGTCCACCGTAAAGCGATGGCAGATGGACATTTTCGTGCTTTCGGCAAAATCACGCGCCTCTTCAAGCGTAGCGCCGCTTTCGATCCTTTCAGCGGTGAGATAGACGAGCAGACCCTGCCCCATCGACGCGCTGCGGCTGTCCACAACATAGACCTTTCGGGAGGGATACGCCTCCATCAGCTCTTTAGAAAGCAGCAGGGAGGATTGAAAGGTGGAGCTGAGCGCGGAGGAAAAGGTAATATAAAGGATGTCCTGCCCCGCCTCAAGAAGGGGCCTCCAGCGCTCCTCAAGCTCCGCCAGGTTTGCAGCCGAGGTGGTAAATGCTTTGCCGCCGCGCAGGGAAGTATAGAAGGAACGAATTTTTTCGCAGTTTTCATCGGGAATACCGTCATAGACCTCGTCGCCGCTGATCGCGGGCAGGGGAATGAGGGACAGACTGTAGCGCTCAACCAGCTCCAAAGGAAGATCGCAGCCTGTGTCGGTAAAAAATGTAAAATTTCGCATAAGGAAAAAAAACCTCCCAGTATTTCACAGGATAAAAAGTGTATAAAAACACATACCATATGCTATCATGGAAGGCACAAACTGTCAAAGGCGATTCCTGCCTGCTTTTGCAAAGGAAAGGCATAACGGTATAAAAGCGGCGCTGCGGGACATACTACGAAAAAACCAAGGAGGCAAAACCATGAAAAAGTATATTGCTCTTTTGCTCGCGTGCTGCGCCGTATTCATGCTCACGGGATGCGCAAAGGAGAGCACACCTGCGCCCGCAACGCCTAGCGTTAGTCCCGACATGATGACGCCGGACGTGATTATGGGCGACACCAATGTTCCGGGTGATGTTGAAAGCATGCCCGAAGCGGATCTTACGCCCGAGGGCGACGCCGGAATCGGCGGAGCGGTAAACGGAGAGATCAGCGGCTTTGAAGAGGGCAAGCAGGTCACGGAGGCGGATGCGCCCGAGGTCACAAGCGCCGTGAAGGAAAAGTATCCCGACGCGAAGATCACCGGCATCACGATGAGCACGCATGAGGGCAAGCAGGTCTATCACGTCATGCTTGAGGGCGCGGAAAACACCACGGATATCTATGTCGATACAGAAGGCAACATCATCCCCTACGTCGCCGGAACCGATACGACGGTCACAGAATAAAGCTAAAACACACAGAATAAAGAAGAAGGCGCAAGGGCGCCTTTTTCTGTTATAATAATATAAGCAAGACTATAGAGCATAGCGCCTGAAGGCGGGAAAGGAAACTATATGCGCCTTTTTATTGCCGTTCCGCTGCCCAAATCCTTCAAAAAAGAGATCCTGTCCGTCCAAAGCGAGCTGCGCGCTTTGAGCAGCGCGGGCCGTTTTGTGCCGGCGGACAGCTTTCATATCACGCTGCATTTTATCGGTGAAAGCGAAAACCTAAACGGCGCGGTGAGCGCGCTTTACGAGGCGGTGCGCGGCATCCGTCCCTTCAATCTGCACCTTGCGGGTTACGACAGCTTTATCAAGGGCGACGCGCGCACGCCTGTGCTAAAGCTTGGCGGCGAGCTTGACGAGCTGAACGCGCTCTACGAGTCGCTTGAAAGCGCGCTGTTCGACCAAGGCTTTTCGCGCGAGCATAAGCGCTTTGTGCCGCATATCACACTGGGCAGAAACGTTGAGTATCCGCCAGAGTGCGAAGAAAAGCTTCGCGCCCTTCCGATGAACGCGTCGCTTTTGGCGCAAAGCCTTGTTCTTTTTGAAAGCATACGAGAGCCAAAGGGCATGTTTTACGCGCCGCTGCATACACAGCGCTTTTAAGGAGGCTTGGCAATGGGGGCGGACATTACCTTTGTGATAGGGCGTGCGGGATCGGGAAAAAGCCGGTATCTGCGCCATGCCATCGTGGAAAAAAGCGCGCTCGACGAAAGAAGCGTGCTGCTTGTGCCGGAGCAGTTCACCTTTGAAGCGGAGCGGGCGCTTTCCGAAAAGCTGCCGGGCGGCTTGATCAACGCGGATGTATTTTCCTTTACGACGCTTGCCTCGCGCGTCTTAGAAAACGCAGGCGTACACAGCGCGTTTTTAAGCGCGCAGGGGCGGCGTATGCTTATCCGCCGCGCCGCGCAGGAATGCAGCACGCGACTGCTTGCCTTTGGCGGCGTTTGCGAGCGGGCGGGCTTTTGCGAAAGCTGCGACGCGATCTTTTCGCTCTATAAGCGCTGCGAAATGAACCCGGAGGACGTAACGCGCATCGCAAAGGGTCTTGGGGATGATCTGCTTGGGCGAAAAATGCGCGATCTCGCGCTGCTTTACGAAAAGAGCGAAGAAGCGCTCGGCTCAAAGTATATCCGCGCCGAGGACGCGCTTTTTGCCGTGCGTCCGCTGCTCGCGGATTCTTTTTTGCGCGGACGGCATGTGTTTGTGGACAACTGCGATTTCTGGGCGGAGCAGATCTACGGTATGCTTTCGGAAATGATGGAGTGCGCCGCGTCGCTTACGGTCTGCGTGCGCGCCGATTTTCAAAAGGACTGCCGTGACAAGCGCGTATTTGCAAACGAATATAAGGCGTATATGCGCGTGCTGGGCATGGCGGGCGAGCATGGCTGTAAAACGGGCTATGTGCAGCTACCGCTGCAGGATGCGCCCTGGGCAGGAGAACGCTATGAAAATCCAGCCCTCTCGCATCTTGAACATGAGCTGTTTGCCAATCCCTATACGGTGTATGAGGGAGAAGCGGAAAAGCTCACGGTCTTTGCCGCGACGGACGCGGCGGCAGAGGCGGAGGCGGCGGCGGACGCCGTGCAGCGCGCCGCCAAGGAGGGGCTTCGGTACAGGGAAATGGCGCTTGTTACCTGCGATCTTCCCGCCTATGCGCAGATCGTGCAGCGCGCGCTCAAAAAGCGCACGATCCCCTATTTTACCGACGCAAAGCACCCGCTTTCCGGTTATCCGCTTTCAAGACTGCTCAGCAGCGCCCTGCACGCTGTTACGGACGGCTACAAAGCCCGCGATGTGCTTGAATTATGCAAGACGGGCTTGGCGCGCGCCACGCGTGCGGATACGGAGGTCTTTGAAAACTATGTGCTGCGCTTTGGCCTACGTTCAAGCGCCTTTTTGCAGCCTTTTACGCGCGGCGAGGTTCCCGCCGCGGCCGAGAGCGTGCGCAAAGAGGTGATAGAGCCGCTTATGCTGCTGCAAAGGGCGCTCAAAGAGGGAAAAACGGCGAGGGAAAAGACTGAGGCGCTCTATGCGTATATGGATGCGCTGGACGTTAGGGAGAGCACGGAGAATCTTTGCTCGCTTCTTCGAGAAGAAGGAAAGCCCGGCTTAGTTGAGGAGCACCGGCAGGTCTATGATACTTTGATGGAGCTTTTTTCGCAGCTTCATGCGCTGATGGGCGATACGCCTCTAAGAACGCAGCGCTTTACCGCTATGTTTGAGGAGGGACTATCGGCCTATGAGATCGGCTCGATCCCCGCGACCGCCGATCAGCTTCTCTTTGGCAGCATCGACCGTACCCGCGCGCGCAGCGTCAAGGCGCTTTTTCTCATCGGCGCGCAGGAAGGCGCGCTGCCCCAAAGCGTACAGGATGACGGCTTGATCGACGATGACGAGCTTGCCGTTTTGCATACGGCGGGCATGAAAATCTGGGATGATTCCAAGACGCACGCGGATATCGCGCGCATGGACGCCTATATGGCGATCACCAAGCCGAGCGAAAGACTCTACCTTTCGTGCAGGACGGACGGGGAAAATCTTCCCTCCGTGCTGCTGGAGCGTATGCTTTTGCTCTTTCCCAATCTTCAACTGCAAAGCAGCCTGCAGGACTCTGCGCCTACCGACGCGGAAGGCGGCTTTATGCGCCTTTGCAGGCAGCTTCGTGCCTACTGTGACGGGGGCGCGGCGCCGGACGCGGCGCTTTACGCGTGGTATAGCAAAAGCGAAGCCTATAAGAAAAGGCTTGCGCGCATCGAAAGCGCGGCATTTTTGAAAAACGACACGCAAAAGCTCAAAGAGGAAACGGCAAAGACGCTCTACCAAAACGGCGGCAGCGCTTCGCGGCTGGAATGCTTTAACACCTGCGCCTTCAAGCACTACGCAAGATACGGACTTCGTCTTGAAAAACGGCGGGAATACGGCGAAAAACGCACGGACGAGGGGAGCTTTTGCCATGAGGCGCTCGCGCGCTTTACCGACGAGCTGTGCAGAAACCGCGAAAAAATCGCGCAAATGACACGGGAGGATACGGATGCGCTGCTATCTGATATTCTGGAGCCCCTGCTTGCGACCCATAACGGCGGTATCCTACAGGAGGGGGCGCGGATGCAGGCAAAGGGCAGAGAGCTTGCAAGGCGCGTAAGCGCTACCGCGTGGGCGGTTAAAGAGCAGCTTGCCGCGGGCAGCTTTTATCCCTCTGGTACGGAGCTTGGCTTTGGCAGAAGCGGGAAGCTGCCGGGACTGCGCTTTAAGGTAAAGGGAACGGAGTATATGCTCAGCGGAAAGATCGACAGACTGGACAGCTTTACAAGCGACGCGGAAAAGTATTACCGCGTGATCGATTATAAAAGCGGGGGCGAGGACTTTGATTTTGCGGACGTGTACTACGGCTTAAAATTGCAGCTTCCCCTTTATATTGCCGCGGCGACGGAGCTTGAAAAGGCGGTGGCGGCGGGGATCTACTATATGCCCATCGACGATCCGGCGGTGGACGAGGATAAGCCGCTTGAAGCGGAGCTTGTCAAGCGCTTTCAAATGCGGGGCATCACGCTCCTTGACCCCGTGATCGAAACGGCTTCGGATGAAAGCGGCTACGGCGTGCTGCCGCCAAAGAGCGGACGGGTGGAAAGGGAGGCAATGGAACGCCTGCTTGCCTATGCCCGTGAAAAAAGCAGGCGCACCGCCTGCGCGATCGTGGAAGGCGAGATCGCGCCAAAGCCCGTGTACCGGCGCAAAAGCAAGCGCTCCGCCTGCGAGAGCTGCGAGTATAAAAGCGTGTGCCGCTTTGACAGGCGCATACCCGGATATGTGTATGAATCCGTTTCGGCAATGAACAAGGACAGTTTTATGGAGAAAAGCCATGACAAAATGGACGACGCAGCAGACTGAAGCGATCGGGAAAAAGGGGAACCTGCTCGTCGCGGCGGCGGCGGGCTCGGGGAAAACGGCGGTGCTCACCGAGCGCATCGTGGAAAAAATCCGCGAGGGCACGCCCGTGCGCGCGCTGCTGGTGGTGACTTTTACAAAGGCGGCGGCGGGCGAGATGAAAAAACGCGTAAGCCGCGTGCTGCTTGAATATGCAAAGGGTGAAAAGGACGCGGCGGCAAAGGACAGGCTGCTTGAGGCGGCGGAGCAGATCCCAAATGCGGCGATCTCGACGCTGCATTCCTTTTGCATGCAGGTTTTGCGCCGCCATTTTTACGAGGCGGGGCTTGATCCGGCGTTTCGCGTGGCGGACGATGCGGAAGCGGCGATCCTGCTCGAGGACGCGCTGGAGGACATGTTTGAAGCGAAAGCGGGGGAGAACGGCTTTGAGACGCTTTGCGCCGCGCTTGGCACAGAGGATAAGCTCAAAGAGGCGATCAAGGCGGTCTATGGCTTTATGCAGGCGCAGCCGCAAAGCGAAGCGTGGCTAAGGCGGTCGGTAGATCTTTATGATACGGACGAAGGGACGCTCGCCGCCTCCGAGCTTGTCAAAAGCGCCCTTTGCGACGCGAAGCTCAGTCTTGAAGCGACGATCGAGGAGATGGAGGCGCTTTGCGGCGAGGTCGAAAATGATTTTCCGCAGGCGGCGGCTTTCGGACGCGCGGAAACGGAGAAGCTGCGAAGCGCTATGCGCCAAGAGGACTACGCGCGCTACGGCGCGGCGCTGGACGGCTTTGTCTTTGAGCGCCTTTCGGGCTTTCCGCGCGGCACGAGCGAAGAAGAAAAAAAGCCCTTTATGGACGCGCGCAAAAACCTAAAGGACGTCTGTAAGGCGCAGGCGCGGCGCTTTTCGCGCTCGCTTCAGGAGGAGGCGGAACGTATGCGCCGCTTTCATCCGCTGCTTTGCGAGCTGCAAGACTGCATTCTCGCCATGCGCACGCGCTATGACGAAGCAAAACGCGAACGCGCGGTGGTCGATTATTCGGATATGGAGCATATCTGTCTTTCGCTGCTGGAAAAAAGCGAGATCGGCGGCGAATACCGCAAAAAGTACCGCTACATTTTTGTGGACGAATATCAGGATTCAAACCGCGTGCAGGAGGCGATTTTGCAAAGCGTAAAGCGCGCGGACAATCTGTTTATGGTGGGCGACGTCAAGCAGTCCATTTACCGCTTCAGACAGGCGGAGCCTTCGCTTTTTACCGAAAAATACGCCGATCCTTCGTCCTTTATGGGCGAGGTGGTCGATCTTAACCGCAACTTTAGAAGCTCCGGCGCGGTGGTGGATACGGTGAACGCCGTTTTTTCCCGTGTGCTGCGGGACGGCTTTGGGGGCGTCGAGTACGACGCGCGCAGCGCGCTCGTGCTTGGGCGCGCGGACGGGGCAAAGGGCGAGGCGGAGCTGACCTTGCTTTCCTGTGAGGACGAGGAGGACGATCAGGAGGAGGCGGAGATCGAGGCGCGCTACGCAGCGGAGCGCATACGCGAGATTATGGCAAACGAGCTATACAGCGATCCGAAAAGCGGAAGCACACGTCCGTACCGCTATGGGGATTTCGCCGTTTTACACCGTTCGCCCAAGCGGGTGGCGGAGCATATGACGCGAATCCTTGCAAGCGAGGGCATACCCGCTTATGCGGAGCTTAGCGGGGGTTATTTTGAGGCGGTAGAGGTGCAGGTGTTTATGAATTTGCTGCGCGTGATCGATAACCGCAGGCAGGATATTCCACTTATCAGCGTGCTGCGCTCTATGATCGGCGGCTTTAGCGACGAGGAGCTTTCTTTGCTTCGCGCCCCCTCACTAGACGGCGGGGAATGGGTGGATCTGCTTGGCAGGGCGGCACGAAAGGACGACGCGCTGGGGAAAAAAGCGGAAGCGTTTCTTGAAAAGCTGGACGAATGGTATGAGGAATCGCGGATGGTGAGCGTAGCCTCGCTCTGCGGCGAGCTGCTCGATGCGAGCGGCTACGGCGAATACTGCGCGGCCTTGCCGGGCGGCAAGGTGCGAAAGCTGAATCTTGAAGCGCTCCTTGCGCGCGCGCAAAGCTACGAAAAGGGCGAAGCGCGTTCCCTTTCGGGCTTTATCGCTTTGATGGACAGGGTGAAAAACACGGATAAGATCGGCGCGGCTACGGCGCTTGGCGCGGACGTGGTGCGATTGTTATCCACGCACAAAAGCAAGGGGCTTGAATTTCCCGTGGTGATCGTGGCGGGTTTAAGCAAGCGCTTTAACGAGCAGGAGAAAAGAGAGGATGTGGCGCTGAACGCGGGGCTTGGCATAGGCCTTCGCGTCCGCGAGGGGACGATCAAGCGCGATACGCTCGCGCGTCAGGCGATCCTATCGAAAAATGCGCGCGAGAGTCTTGAGGAGGAGGCGCGTATCCTTTATGTCGCCATGACGCGCGCGCAGGAAAAGCTGATCCTGCTCTATTGCAAAAAGGATCCGCTCCATGAAATCCTCACGCACACAAAGCCGCTTACGGGAGCGCTTTGCGCCCGCGCGCGCTGCGAAGGCGACTATCTGCTTAGCGCGGTGCTCTCGATCCCCGAAGGAAACGAGCTGCGCGCGTATGCGAAGCTGCCCGTAGTGATAGGCAAAAGCACCTGCGCGCTTCACGCCCGTGTGCTGCTAAGGGGAAAAGCCGCGGAGCAGGAAAACGCGAATGCGGCTCGCGCGGCCTTGCAGCGCGCGGCGCTTGAAGCGGACGAAACAAAATACGCGGACGCGCTTAACTATCAATACCCCTATCTTGTCCAAAGCAGGGTTCCCGGAAAGCTCAGCGTGAGCGAGCTGATCGGCAATTACAGAAGTCTGCGTCCCTATCCCGACTTTATCGCGCAAAAGCGCGGCGTGGCGGCAAGCGAGCGCGGCACGGCGGCGCATCTGGTGATGGAGACTATCCCCATCGCGGAACAGAGCGTAGAGAGCGTGTACGCGCAGCTAAGGTTGCTTGTAGAGAGCGGACGCTTAAGCGAGGCGCAGGCGCACTCTGTGCATAAAGATAAGATCGTAAACTTTTTTTCGTCCCCGCTCGGCAGGCGAATGCGCGCTTCAAGCTTGATTGAGCGTGAACGGCAGTTTAATTACCGGGTGAGCGCAAGAGAAGCCGGCGTTGCGGATACGGACGAGCCCGTTTTGCTTCAGGGCGTGATCGACTGCTGCTTTTTAGAAGACGGAGAATGGGTCGTGATCGACTATAAAACGGACTATGTTCCCGAGGGCGCAAGCGGCTTTGAGGTGGCAAAAAAGCATCAAAGACAGCTTGGCATTTACGCCGCCGCCCTTGCCGCCCTCACGCAGAAGGGCGTGAAGGCGTGCTATATTCATTTACTCTATTCGGGCGAGAGCGTAGAACTGCCCCTTTAGCTTTCAAAGAGACAGTATTCGGCGGGATCGACGGCTTTTCCGCCCTTCCAAATCTCAAGGTGCAGATGACTGGCGGATTCGCATTCGCTTAGCGCGCTATTTCCGACATAGCCGAGCGTTGCGCCCGCTTTGAGCTTGCTGCCCGCCTTGACCGGCGGATCCTCCATCAAATTTGCATAGACGCTTTTTAGCTCGCCCTCATGCACGACCACCACGGTGACGCCGAAGGCGTCGTCGGAAAACACGTCCTGTACCGTGCCGTCTAAAATGCAGTGTACCTCGCTTTCAAGCGCGGCGGAAATATCCGCGCCCTGATGCGTCATCCATTGCTGCAAGGTAACGGAGTAGATCAGCTCGTCCTGCGCAAACTGCCATATCACCTGTCCCTTGACGGGGGAAACGGCTTTTCGCGGCTCGTTCGTTTTGCGCGCGCCGCTCTTTGCTTCGGGCTTTTGCGTAAAATCCGGTACGAGGGTGGGCGTGGGCTTTGCCGTCGGCGTAGGCGCAGGCGTAAGGAAGGCGAGCTTTTCTTCAAGCCGCTCGTCAAGCCGCTCTGCTACGGGCGCGGCGCTCTCCGTGCTTAGCGGCGCAGGCGTTTCAAGGCTTGCTGCCGGCTTTCCGGCTTCGCCCTTCGGCTCCGCGCCCAATGCGGCGGCGGTGCCGATGATCGCAAGACTTGCGAATACGACTACATACATGCCCTTTTCCTGCAAAAAGGATTGAAGCTTTTCTTTCCATATGAGCGTTTTTTCTTTCATTGTAACGGCTCCTTCTGTACTTTCTTTTTTGTATTGTTCCCAAAGAGCGCCCGTTTCAGTACATACGCGGGAAATTCACATTGTTCACGCGGCCTTTTGTGGTATAATACCTAAATGGAAAGCGAGGTTTTTTGAATTTGGCAAAGATTTGTTCTGTAGGCGGTCAAGCCGTTATGGAAGGCGTTATGATGAAATCGCCCAAGGGCATCGCGCTAAGCGTGCGCACGGCCAAGGGCGACATCGCGACCGAATATACGCCCTTTGAAACCAAGGCAAAAAAGGGTACGTTTTGGGGGCTGCCCATTGTGCGCGGCTGCGTGAGCTTTGTTGAAGCGCTGATGACCGGTATGCAGACCTTAACGCGTTCTACCGAGATGATCGGTGACGAGGCCTTTGACGAGGAACCCTCAAAGTTTGAACTCTGGCTTAGCCGCGTGCTGGGTAAATCTGTGGAAAAGGTCATCATCGGCATGGCGGTGATTTTGGCGATCGTGCTTTCGGTCGGATTGTTTTTCGTACTGCCGCTGCTGGGCGGTTCGCTGCTCTTTAAGCTCTTACCCACCGTACCGGGCACGGTTCGTTCTCTTGTGGAGGGCGTGATTCGGCTTTTGATCTTTCTTGGCTACATCGTGGCCGTGTCGAACGTAAAGGATATCAGGCGCGTGTTTATGTATCACGGCGCGGAGCATAAGACCATCGCCTGCTACGAGGCGGAGGTTCCCGTTACGCCGCAAAACGCGATGCGCTATTCAAGGCTGCATCCGCGCTGCGGCACAAACTACCTGTTTCTTGTGATGGCGGTATCCATCCTCTTTTTTGCTGTCGTGGGCTGGAACGATAATTTTTTGCTGCGCCTTGGCTCTAGGCTGCTGTTTTTGCCGATAGTTGCCGGCATCTCCTACGAAGTGCTGCGCTTTGCCGCCAAGCATGACAATGTGCTTACGCGCATCATACGGGCGCCGGGCATGGGACTGCAAAAGCTTACCACCAAGGAGCCGACGGAGGATATGCTGGAGGTTGCGATCGCCTCCTTTAAGCGCGCCATGCGCGACGTGGACGAGGAGTACGCCTGCGAATGCGAAACTGAGGAAAAAACGGATAAAACGGCTGTCGATGGGGATACGGCGCAGATCAAAACAGCGGAGACGAGTGCATGCCCGCTGAAGTGAGCATCGCGCAGGCGATCATAGAGACGACGGACTCGCTCGAGAAGGGGGCTTCGAGCAGGGAGGAGGCGGCGCAGGAAGCGCGGCTGATCCTTTGTCATGCGCTTGAAACCGATCTCTTGGGGCTGCTGCTGCGGAAAAACGAGTATTTTCCGGATGTGTGCCGCGCTGCTGCCGCCGATATGGTGCTCAAAAGACTCGACGGAGAGCCGTTACAGTATATTTTCGGGGAATGGGACTTTATGGGTCTGCCCTTCAAGCTGGGACACGGCGTATTGATCCCGAGACCCGATACGGAGACGCTTTGCGAGCACGCGCTCATTTTGGCCGGTCAGCGCGGCTATAAAACGGCGCTGGATCTGTGCTGCGGCAGCGGCTGCATCGGCATCGCGCTCGCGCACCGCGGCGCGCTTTGCGTGACCTTGGCGGATATAGCGCCCGAACCGCTCCGCTACGCGATGGAAAACGCGCATTTGAATCAGGTGAAGGTTACGCTTATTCAAAGCGACATGTTTAAGCGCATTACCGGAAGCTTCGATATGATCCTCTGCAATCCGCCCTATATCGCTTCGCATGACCTTGCCTCCTTACAGCGCGAGGTGAAAAAAGAACCGATACTGGCGCTTGACGGCGGCGAGGACGGGCTTGATTTTTACCGCCGCATACGGGAGGATTACAAGCGCTATTTGAATCCGGACGGCGTGATGCTGCTGGAGGTCGGGCAGGGACAGGCTGCGGATGTGCGCGCCATGTTTTCAAACGGCTACATCCTCAAGGATGTGAATAAAATTGACAGGGTTGTTGTGATCGAAGGAGAAACAAAGACCCAATAACAAAAAGCGGGATTGGTAAAGGGAATGCTCGAAAAACTGAAAAAACTGAAGACGCGCCATGCGGAGCTTGAAGCGGCGATCAGCGCGCCTGACGCGATGCGCGATCAGGATAAATGGCGCGTGATGACCAAGGAACACGCGCAGCTTGGGGAGATCGTGGAGGTATACGACCGCTACGAAAAGGCGGTAAAGAGCCGCCTGGAGTGCAAGGCTATGCTTGAGGAGCATCTGGAGAGCGAGATGCGCGAGCTTGTCCATGCGGAAATGGCGGAGCTGGAGCAGGAGGAAAAACAGCTTGAGGACGAGCTGAAGATCATGCTGCTACCAAAGGACCCCAATGACGACAAAAACGTGATCATCGAGATACGCGCGGGAACAGGCGGCGACGAGGCCGCGCTTTTCGGCGCGGATCTTTTGCGCATGTATATGCGCTATGCCGAGCGCCACAATTTCAAGACCGAGTTTTTGACCGATAACATGACGGAAATGGGCGGCGTCAAGGAAGTCGCGCTTTCTGTGGCGGGAAAGATGGCGTATTCGCGCTTAAAGTTTGAAAGCGGCGTACACAGGGTGCAGCGCGTACCCGAAACTGAGTCGCAGGGGCGCATCCATACGAGCGCCGCGACCGTCGCCGTCATGCCCGAGGTTGAGGATGTGGAGGTGGAGATCGATCCCAAGGATCTCAAAATCGACACCTATTGCTCCAGCGGCGCGGGCGGGCAGCACGTCAACAAGACCAGCTCCGCCATCCGCATCACGCACTTGCCCACCAATACGGTGGTACAGTGTCAGGATGAACGCAGCCAGCTTAAAAATAAAGAGAAGGCGATGCGTGTGCTCAAAAGCCGCCTCTATGATATGTACCAGCAAAAGCAGGACAACGAGGAAGCAAGCAAACGCAAGAGCATGGTGGGGAGCGGAGATCGCAGCGAACGCATTCGCACCTATAACTTTCCGCAAAACCGCGTAAGCGATCACCGTATCAATTTTACGCTTTACAAGCTGGAACAGTTTATGGACGGCGATTTGGACGAAATGATCGACGCATTGATCCTTGCCGAGCGCACGGCGCAGCTTAGCGGCGAGGGAAATACATAAGAATCGAGCGGTAATATGCCGGATACAAAAATATTTAACGCGATCACACAAAAGGAAAACGGCTCGCATATCGCGGGCAATGTCATAAGAAACGGCGGACTTGTCGCCTTTCCCACGGAAACGGTTTACGGCCTTGGCGCTAACGGGCTTGACGGCGAAGCCGTAGCCCGTATTTTTGAAGCGAAGGGACGGCCAAACGACAATCCCCTAATTCTGCATATCGCAAAAAAAAGCGAAGTCAAGCGGCTTTGGCAAAGTGTGCCCGAAACGGCGCGAATTTTGATGGATACCTTTTGGCCGGGTCCTCTGACCTTGATCTATAACCGCAGCAGTATCGTACCCGACGAGGTAACGGCGGGGCTTGACACGGTGGGAATCCGTATGCCCGACCATAAGTGCGCTCTCTCGCTCATCCGTGAGGCGGGCGTGCCGATCGCGGCGCCCAGCGCGAACCTATCGGGGAAACCCAGCCCCACAAGCGCGGAGCATGTGAAGGAGGATCTTTGGGGCAAGGTGGATATTATCCTCGACGGCGGCCCCTGCCGCGTGGGGATGGAATCCACCGTACTCTCTCTTATCGGCACGCCTACAATTCTGCGTCCGGGCGGCATAACCAAGGAAATGCTCGGCGCAGTCATCGGCTCTGTCGAGGTTGCACAGGCGGTGCTCCATCCGCTTGGCGAGGGCGAATGCGTCGCTTCGCCGGGCATGAAATATAAACATTATGCGCCCGATGCTCAGGTGATCGTTGCTATGGATCAAAACCCCCGCGCGGCGGCGGGTCTGGCGGCGCGCGAATATGATGTGCGCACCGAACGCGGCGAACACTGTGTGATTTTTGCCAGCAAGCAAACTGCACCCTTTTACCGGGGCAGAGCCTGTGTTATAATAGGCGACAGAAATGAGCCTTCAAGCATGTGCGCCTCGCTCTTTGGCGCGCTGAGAATGGAATCGGGCAAGGTCGATACGATCCTGACGGAATCGCTGCCCGAAGACGAAATGGGGCTTGCCTATATGAACCGGCTGCTTCGCGCGGCGGGCTTTTATACCATAGAGGCGTAATGCTCTAACAAAGCGGCGCACCAAGCTATTGACAAATATGAATAGAAGCAACAGAAGCTTCGATAAGTGAAAAGAGGGAAAAAACATGAAACTCTGTATCGGCAGCGATCACGGCGGTTATACGCTCAAGGAGGAGCTGATCCCCTATATTGAGGAGCTCGGACATGAACTCGTGGATCTTGGCTGCGAGAGCGAAAGCTCCTGCGACTATCCCGACTATGCCTTTAAGGTGGCGGAAGCCGTCGCAAAGGGCGACTTTGATCGCGGCATTCTGATCTGCGGCACAGGCATCGGCATCTCCATCGCCGCAAACAAGGTGAAGGGGATTCGCTGCGCGCTTTGCACGGATACGACCATGGCGCGTCTTACCCGCGAGCACAACGACGCAAACGTGCTGGCAATGGGCGGACGTATCGTGGGCGCGGAGCTTGCCAAGGACATCGTAGCTGCGTTTTTGTCCACGGACTTTTCTCAGGGCGCGCGCCATCAGAAGCGAATTGATAAAATCAGCGCCTACGAAAATGATAAATAAGAAGCGGAATCCGCTTCTTTTTTTAGACTTGCAGAGCAAGTACGCAAACACCGAAAGGAGCAAAAAATATGGGGAAACTGGTTGTGATCGATCATCCGCTTGTACAGCACAAGCTGACTTACCTTCGCAACGAAAAAACGGGGACAAAGGAATTTCGCGAGCTGGTAGAGGAGCTGGCGACGCTTTTGGCCTATGAAGCGACGCGCGATCTGGAGCTGATGGAAACCAGTGTCAAGACGCCGATCTGCGAAGCAAAGACGAAGGTATTATCGGGTAAAAAGCTTGCGATCGTACCGATTTTGCGCGCGGGGCTGGGCATGGTGGACGGGATGATGAATCTTTTGCCCGCAGCGCGCGTAGGACATATCGGCTTATACCGCGATCCGCAGACGCTCCAGCCCGTCGATTATTACAGCAAGCTGCCGCCGGACGTGAAGGAACGCGACATCATCATCGTCGATCCGATGCTGGCGACCGGCGGAAGCGCCGTAGAGGGCATCAATGTCGTAAAGCGCGCGGGCTGCGAAAGCATCAAACTCGTCAACCTTATCGCCGCGCCCGAGGGAATCGCGGCGGTGCAGAAGGCGCACCCGGATGTGGACATCTTTGTCGCGGCCGTTGATGAGCGACTTAACGAGCACGGCTATATCGTGCCGGGTCTTGGCGATGCGGGAGACCGACTTTTCGGCACGAAGTAAAGATAAATATACAGATCAAAGAACCTCTGCTTCAAGGAACGCAATAGGAGCGCGGCGCTGACGCGCATAAGTGAGATTTATCGGTGAGAATTATATATAAGTTGCAATTATGAAAGTGTTTGCCAAATTTATGTTGAACTCACTTGGGGCAGAGGTTAAAATAGATTTGTTGAGAATACAATTTCATATCCGCTCAACGCTCCTCCCGGACGCTGTCTGGGCGTTCGGACATTTCTATTTTCTAAGGAGGTAAAGCATTTTGCCGTCCATCATCGACAGGATCACCAATGCAGAGGCCGACGCTGCCGCATTAAAGCGGGAGGCGGCGGTAAAAGCACGCGAAGCCATCGTGCAAGCGGGAAACGAAGCGCAGCAAAAACTTGCTGACGCACGCGATCAGGGCCGCGAAGAGCTTCATGAAGTGCAGATGCGTGCTGAAAAGGAAGGGCAGGAAGCTGCCGAGTCAATACGCCAACGCAAGGCCATGGAAGCGGATGAAGTCTGCAAGGTGGCGCGGGGGCATATGGACGAGGCGGTGCGCTACATTCTCAAGAAGGTTCAAGAAGCATGATCGTACCTATGAAGCGACTGACTCTGATCGCCATGCAGGCGGAGAAAGAGTCCATATTAAAGGCTTTACAGGCAGCGGGCGCGGTGCAGATACTCAGCGCCGAGGAGCCGACGGGCGAGGAAGCTGAGCTTCCGCTTTTGGAAGCGCGTGTTCAGCGACTACGGAGCGCGGCGGCTTTGCTCAAACCGCTTGCCCCTAAGGGAAAGCTCGGACCAAAGCCGGAGGCGACTGTGGAACAGCTTGGCGAAGGAATGGATGAGGCCATGGAGCTGTGCGAAAAGGTCGAGGAGCTCGACCGCGCGCTTACCACAGTACGCAACGATATGGACAAACGCAAGGCGATCATCGACTCGCTGCTGCCCTGGAGCGGGTTGGAAACAAAAATAGAAGACATCAAATCGACAAACACAGTCAAGTACATTACAGGCATTCTGCCACCGGAAGACGCTGAAAAGCTGAAGAACGCGGAACTGGATATTGCCCTTGAGAGCTACGGCAAAACGGAAAAGACAGTGGCTGTGCTTATCGCATGCTTAACCGCGGATTATCCCGCAGTGCAGACTTTCTTAAAGGAACTTGATTTTTCCGATTTCAGCTTTGGCGCGCTTACGGGTACGCCCAAGGAGAATTTGGAGCAGTTCGAGGCAAAAAATGTAAAGGACAGGGACGAAGAAGAAAAGCTCAGTGCGGCGCTCGGCGAGGCGGCACAAA
>CAZNJN010000014.1:0-3748 GCA_964573365.1 uncultured Oscillospiraceae bacterium | reverse complement strand
CGCTCGACAAAGCGGTGATCGACCGCGACAGAGAAGAAACAAAAGCGCAGCTCGGCGCGACAGCGGCGACCTTTGTGCTGCAAGGCTGGGTACGCGACGATGAGACCGAAAAGGTCGATCAAGCGGTAAAGACGGTATCGGATGCCTGCTACATCGAATACCGCGATCCGGCCGAGGACGAGACCCCGCCGGTGGTGATGCAGAACAAGAAGCTCATTGAGCCGTATCAGGCGGTGACCAATCTGTACGCTCTGCCCGCCTATAACAGCATCGACGCCACGCCTCTTTTTGCGCCGTTCTACTTTGTTTTCTTTGGCATGATGCTTTCGGATACCGGCTATGGCGCGGTACTTGCGCTGGGCTGCTTCCTATTCCTTAAGCTGATCAAGCCGCAGGGAATGATGAGACAGCTCGCGAGCGTTTTGTGCATGGGCGGACTTTCCACCATCGTCATGGGTCTGCTCTTTGGAAGCTTCTTTGGCGTCACATGGCCGGAAGTATTCAAGGGACTTCCCTTTGAAAACGTATTTCCCATCATAGACTCGTCCGCAGAACCCATGTCCATGCTGGCTCTTTGCGCGGCGCTGGGACTTATCCACATGTTCTTCGGCGTATTTATCGCGACCTATATGCGCATCAAGCAGGGGGATATCGTAGCGGCGCTGGTAGACAACCTGAGCTGGTTCGTTCTGGTCACGGGTCTGCTGCTGCTTGCGGCGCCCATGCTGGGTATGCCTGCCGCCGTGGCGACGGTGGGAAAGGTCATGGCGATCCTTTCCGCGCTTGTGATTCTGCTCTTTGCGGGACGCGCCAGCAAGAGCGTGGGCGGCAAGTTCGCGCAGGGCGCGTTTGCGCTCTACGGCATTACAGGCTGGCTAGGCGATGTGCTCTCCTATGCGCGCGTATTCGCACTGGGTCTTTCCACGGGCGTCATCGGTCTGGTGCTCAACACGCTGGGCGGTATGCTCAACAGCGCGTTTCAGCACGGCGCGATCCTGCAGGCGATCGGCTTTATTCTCACGGGCGCGATGCTCGTGTTCCTGCACGGCTTTATGATGGCTATCAGCGTACTGGGCTGCTTCGTACACACGGCGCGTTTGCAGTATGTTGAGTTTTTCGGAAAATTCTACGAGGCCGGCGGTCATCCCTTCAAACCCCTGAAATACAATGCGAAATCCGTCCATATTGATGGCTGATTTTCTAAAAAGGCGGTAAAAGGCCGCTAAGCATATCAAAACTACTAAGAACAAAAACTGGAGGATTAAAAACATGACATTCATGGATTTCATTACGGCTAACGGTGGTCAGCTTTTGGCAGCTTGCGGCGCGGCGTTCGCAGCCATGTTCGCGGGTATCGGTTCCGCAATCGGCGTAGGTCATGCCGGTGAAGCGGGCGCGGCCGTCATCGCGGAAGATCCCGATAAATTCGGTTCCGTTCTGGTTCTTCAGCTTCTGCCCGGTACACAGGGCATTTACGGACTCTTGATCGGCTTTGTTATCGCGGCGAAAGCGGGCCTTCTAGGCGGCGGCGCTACGATCGCGCCCTCCGCGGGATTACAGCTCTTCTTCGCGTCTCTGCCTGTTGCCTTCGGCGGTTTTCTCTCCGCAATCGCACAGGGCAAAGCGGCGGCAGCCGGTATCACCTTGGTCGGCAAACGTCCCGAAGAATCCGGTAAAGCTATCATTTTCGCCGTCATGGTTGAAACCTACGCGGTTCTGGCCCTGCTCTTCTCTTTCCTCATGGTCAATGGCGTTGCGGTCTGAGACAGACCAAGAAGCTGTGGATGTAGGAAGGAGATAAGAGTATGGCAAACGATTTGAACAAAGGCGCAGACAGCCTGCTTGCGCGTATCGCGGAAGAAGCGAAGGGCGCAGCCGAGCAGACCGCAGAGTCGGCGCAGACCGAAATCAACAGGATCAAAGAGCTTGCCCAACGAGACGTGTCAGTCGCAAAGCAGGATGCACAGACCGCCAAAGAAAAGGCGAAGGCGGATATTCTTGAACGCAGCCGCACGAACGCGGAGCTCGACTCGCGCAAATATGCGCTTGCGGCAAAGCGGACGGTGGTAGAGGATGCTTTCAAGGGCGCCTATGATGCGCTGTGCGCGCTTGGCGGCGCGGAGCGGGAAGAAATGCTCAAGGCAATGGCGATCCGCGAGGCGGTCGGCGGCGAAAAAGTCGTCGCGGCGCAGGCGGATGCGGATCATATAAAGCGTCTCTTGCCCGCGATCAATGAGGCGCTCAAAGCAAAGGGCATAGGCACGCTTGCGATGGGCGAAGTTACACAAAGCATCAAGGGCGGTTTTCTCCTTGTAGGGAATGGGTTTGAAAAAAACTGTTCCTTTGAGGCGATACTGCGCGATGTGCGGGAGGCGGAAGAAAGCAAAGTCGCCCAGATACTATTCGGATAAAGAGAGGTAGTTGGAATGCCACAACAGAGCGCAATTTACGGTGTGGCACGCGTACGTTGCCATGAAAAGGGATTGCTTACGCCGGAACGTATCGCCCGTCTTGTCGATGCGAGCGCCGAGGATGCGGTGCGTCAGCTCGTGGAAGCGGGTTACGGTTCCATGGCGGAAGCGACCATTGAGGACGCCGACCGCCTGATCAATTCCGAACTGAACGAAACCTATTCACTCGTTCGTGAGGTATCCTTCAAACCCGATGTAACCGACGTCTTTTTAATGAAGGCAGACGTGCATAATCTCAAGCTTCTCCTGAAACTAAGGCTCATCGGAAGCAGCGAGACACCTGCGCTGATGCAGGGCGGCAATTACAAGACTGAGACGCTTGAACAGATGGTGCGCGACGCGAATTATCGGGAGCTGCCCGAGGAATTCAAAGCGGCGCTTCAAAAGCTTGAGCAGAGCTTTCAGTCGCAGGTCGATCCGGTGGCGGTTTCCGTGGCGCTTGATTGCGCATATACGGAATACGCCTACCGTGTAGGCGATGCGTTTACGAAGGAATACTTCAAGGTTCAGGCGGACTTTAACAATGTGCTGTCGCTTCTGCGACTTCGCGCGATGAACGCGGGCCCGGATAAGCTCCGCGCCGTGCTTCTGCCGGAGGGCTATATTTCGCAGTCTAAGCTGCTTGCAAATATGGACGCCCCTCTCGATTCTCTTGGCAAGACTGTAGGCACGGGTCCGGCGCGCGATGGCATAATCCGCGGCATCGATGCGATGATCAAGACCGGCAGCATCAGCGCCGTGGAAAAGGAACGCGACAATACGCTGATGCGTATGGCAGACATTGGAAAATCAACCTTTGATTCCATTGCGCCGGTAGTCGGCTATCTGCTCGCGCGTGAGCAGGAGGCCAAGTGTATCCGATTGATCCTTACCGCAAAGCGAAACGATCTTGACGATACGATTATTAAGGAAAGGCTGCGTGAGTTGTATGGATGAGAAACAGGCGTCGATCTCCATCATAGGCGAGCGTGACTCGGTATTGCTTGCAAAAGCCGTAGGCCTGCAGGTCTTTGATGAGACAGATCCGGAGAAAGCGAGTAAGCTTATCCACAAACTTGCACGCGAAGGCTGTAAGATCATTTATATCACGGAACCGCTTTATGCGCTTTGCACGGAAGCGATTTCCAAATACAAGTCCGAGACGTTCCCGGCCATCATTCCCATTCCCGATTCCCACGGCAGCACGGGCGTGGCGATGGCAAGAATCAAAGCCAATGTCGAGAAGGCGATTGGCGCGGACATTCTATTTGCGGAGGAGAAGTAGATGGCAACACAAG
>CAZNJN010000013.1:5829-22538 GCA_964573365.1 uncultured Oscillospiraceae bacterium | reverse complement strand
GACCGGAGAGTGGATATTTGAAAAAATCCAAAGCGTCGATAAAGTCTACAGCAAGGAGAGTCTATATGAAGCCGAAACCAACATCCGTTACGGCTGCTGGTATTTGCGCTATCTGCTAGATAAATTCAATCAAGATGTGCGCTATGCCTTGGTTGCCTATAATGCGGGGCCGGGCAACCTGGATAAGTGGCTTTGCGACGAACGCTTTTCAAAAGACGGGGAGCTAACGGAGATTCCCTTTGAACAAACACGGGATTATGTAAATAAGGTAAAACTGGCAAAAGAAAAATATGAGGAGCTTTATGGTAACGAGAATCCTTAATCGCGCGCTTTGCATGTCGCTATGCGCTCTCCTGCTGATGGGAGCAAGCGGCTGTGCAAGCAACAAAAACGAGACAACGGAAGCGCCGATCGTGCTGCCGTCGCCTACGCCCGAGCTAAAGGCGACGGGCGGCGGAGAGCTATATATGCCTATGCCCGCAAACGCGCAGATCAACGAGCCCTATACGGTGACGACAGAGGAAATGCTGTCCTTTTATACGCTTATTTACGAACCGCTCATCACGCTGGACGCGACGGGAAAAATCACGGCATGTCTAGCCGAACACTGGGAGGGCGACGAACAAGGCCTGGTATGGACGTTTCATCTTAGAAACGCGAAATGGCATGATAACGGCAGCCGCTTAAACGCGAACGACGTTGTATTCAGCTATGAAAAAATCATCAGCTATGCAAGTGCATCCTACTATGCTTACAATGTGTCCAACATTCTATCCATGCTGGTGATTGATGATGAAACCGTGCAAATCACCATGAAACAGCCCGGGATCGCCGCGCTTTACGCTTTGAACTTCCCGATTATCCGTTCCGATTACGATCTCATACCCGGCGCAAGACCGATAGGAACTGGCCCATATAAGATCGATCAGATCGGGAGTACCAGTATTACGCTGATCAAAAATGAAAATTGGTGGAAGCAGACGCCTTATATCGAAAAGATTGTTTGCGCCGAGCGTGACAGCAATGATACCGCGCTTGCGTCCTATGCGGCGGAT
Organism: uncultured Oscillospiraceae bacterium; assembly: GCA_964573365.1. GTDB lineage: Bacteria > Bacillota > Clostridia > Christensenellales > CAG-138 > JAQVRG01. Next base: position 21,483 of record CAZNJN010000013.1, on the reverse strand, counting down.
CAGCTAAACTTTGTGCCGACCTCAAACGTGACGGTGGGTACCTACCGCTCGCAAAATCAAACGCAGGTTCTTGACGTAATGACCCAAGGCGCGGAACTCCTAGTCATCAACGGCAGCAATACGGATCTTCGCAATACGAAGGTGCGCCAAGCTATCGCCTATGCGATCGACCGAAGCAGCATTATCACAAACGCCTATATGAACAGGGCGCAAGCCGCCGACGTACCGGTTGCGCCGGATTCATGGCTGTATGAGCCCAAATCAAAGGTATACGATTATGATATTGAAAAGGCAAAGACGCTTCTTAGCGAGTCGGGTTGGACGGATATAAACGGAGACGGCGTGCTTGATAAGGAGGGTACCTTTGATAGCACCTTTTCGCTTAGACTGCTGGTATGCCAAGGAACGGATAACGTGAGAAAAACCGCAGCGGACATGATCACCTCGCAGCTTAGTCAGGTTGGGATCGTGGTGAATGTTGAAACCGCCGCCTATTCTCTTGCCGACCCGAACAACGAATTTATGAATAGACTCAATGCGGGGGATTACGATATCGCACTTTTAGGCATGAACTTTGCGCGCAATGCCGATCTGCGCGCGCTGATTTCCACAAACGGTACGGCGAATTACGGGCATTTTTCCGATGTGGCGCTCGAAAAGCTCTGCCAAAACATTATGACCGCCACGGATGAGGTAGCCTACAAAAGCGCCGCGTCACAGTTTCAACTGCAATTTGTTGATGAACTGCCCTGCATCATTTTGTACTTTCGTTTGAACAGCATCGTCTGCACCTCACTTTTACAAGGGATGAACGACACGCGCGAACCGGATCTTTTCAGAAACATTGAAAAGTGGTATATGTATACAGAATAACCGAGAGGAAGATAACAGATGCTTGAAATCATTATAATCGCCGCCGTACTGATGTTTGATCAGGGCAGCAAGGTCATATGCGCGCAGTGGCTTACGACACTGCCGGACAACACATATCGTCTGATTCCGGATTTTTTCCATTTGACCTACATCGAAAACCGCGGCGCCGCTTTTGGTATGCTGCAAAACGCCCGCGTTTTTTTTCTGATTGTAACGGCGATCGTGTGCGCTGCGATCATTTGGTATTTAATAAAAGAAAGAAAAAAGCTGCACTTTCTGATCCGCTTTTCGCTTGCGCTGATCCTTGGCGGCGCGCTTGGCAACTTCATTGACCGCACGTTTTTAGGCTATGTACGCGATATGTTCAGCGCGGTATTTATCAATTTTGCAATTTTTAATGTTGCCGACAGCGCGATAACGGTCGGTACGATACTGCTGTTTCTTGACCTGCTGTTTTTTAAGGGCAGGTATCTGCTCGAGGACGCGCCGCCTAAAAAGAAAACCGAAAAAACGGAGCAGTTCAAAGGTGACGAGGATGCGGGCGGCTTGGAGGATACCAAACAATAGCATGGAAGATAGGGACTGCGTAGAAGAACGGATACAGAGCTATACCGCGGAGCAGGACGGAGAGAGACTGGATGTATTCTGCGCGAAGATGAGCGGAGAAACACGATCCTCTATACAAAAGCTGATTGAGGACGGCGAAATTATCGTAAACGGGAGGGCTGGAAAGGCAAATTTACGCATAAAGAACGGAGATCGCATTCAAATCAGCTTTCCGCCGCCCGTGGAGCTTGAAGCAAAGCCCGAGTGCATCCCCATCAGCATTATTTATCAGGACAGCGATATCGCCGTAATCGACAAAGCGAAGGGAATGGTGGTTCATCCCGCGCCGGGCAATGAAAACGGCACGCTTGTCAACGCGCTGCTGCATCATCTGCATGATCTTTCGGGCATTGGCGGCATCATGCGCCCGGGCATCGTACACCGAATCGATAAAATGACGTCAGGATTGATCGTTATAGCGAAAAACGATATGGCGCATCAATCGCTCGCCGCGCAGATCAAGGAGCACAGCGCGGGGAGAACCTATATCGCACTTGCGGAGGGCAACATAGCGCAAGACTGCGGAACCGTTAATGCGCCGATCGGCAGGAGCCGAAAGGATCGAAAAAAGATGGCGGTCGTAGAGGATGGGAGAGAAGCGATCACCCATTGGCGCGTTTTAGCAAGACCGCGGGGATTCACCCTCTTGGAAGCCAAACTGGAGACAGGCAGAACGCATCAGATTCGCGTCCATATGGCCTATATCGGGCATCCCTTGGCGGGAGATACGGTGTATGGAAGCGCAAAAGCAAAGCTTGACCTTGACGGGCAGGCGCTTCATGCGTGCAGACTGCATCTGACGCATCCGCGAAGCGGAGAACGAATGCTTTTTAAGGCGCCGATCCCGCCGTGGTTTTTGAATGCGCTTGAGCATACGGGCGACAAGAGCATGAGCGCCGCATGGATCGAAGCGGCTATTGACACTCAAGGGGAAGAAAGATGAACAAAACCGAAAAAGACAAACCCGCTATGCAGACTGCCATACTCACGATCATCGTAATTTTAAGCTGCGTTGCGGTTTATCTCTTTACGGAAACAGGATACAAGCAGGAAAAGAGCGCGAGCGTGCAGCAAGACGCCCAGACAGAGTATGTGGAATCGGGCTTCTTAGACCAAAACACTTTTGAAAAGAAAGCGCTATTCGACCAAAACTATCGCATTGATGAGGAGGGCGTTTATAGAATTGAACGCGAAGAGCTTCCACAGGTCTATCTGAGGGCGGCGCTTGACGGGGATGAGGTCATCGGCTTTCTACTTATCGCGGAGCTGCCAAAGGAGCCGGAGGAGGAGCTGAACATACCCCAAAGCGGTATTCTGGAGCAAAGACTCTATGAAACACAAAAGGCATACTATTTGGAACAGACAAATTGGCTCGCTGAGAAGCTGCCGGATATGATCGGCGCTCTGGACACATTAAAACGCTTATCGACGTCCGATATTGATTATATGCTTACTTACATTAAGGCAGCGATCAAAACCGCGAAACGCCAAGAGCTCAAGCTGGATGGCGTTTTACTGCGTGCGTACTGCGAAGCGTCCGCGGATATGGATATGCTTCACATTTCTTTGGAGCTGCAAGACGCTTATTACGAAGCTTGAAGGATGGGGAGTAAATGGATTATAGAGAGGGAAACTAAGAATTGCGCAAAAGATAAGCCTCTACCCTTGCTATATGACACAAGGCGTTGTATAATATTCACATATGAGGCACTATATGTACGGGGTGGAATATGGGGAAAACAAAAACCATCGTTACGCTTGCGGGGCAGGAATTCAAAATCAACAGTGACGACAGCGAAGACTATATCCAGCGCTTGGCTAAATATGTAAACCAGTCGATTATGGACATTCAGCATGAGTATCCGGGCTTGAGCACGGGAAACTGTGTCTTGTTAGCGTCGCTCAATATGGCGGACGAGTTTTATAAGCTAAAAGAAGATTACGAGGCCTTGGATTCGAGAATCAGCCAACTGCGCGATATGCCTAGGACAAGCAGCGTAGGAAATTCGCCTGTAAAGCGTCCTTTTGAGAATACCCGCCAAACGTCCTTGAAAAAATAAAGTGAGATATCCTATGCTCGGGGCAGATTGGCTCCGGGCATTTTTAAAAATGGAGAATTTTGAATGGAGCTTTTATCACCTGCCGGCAACCGGGAAAGCTTGATTGCGGCTGTGCAAAATGGAGCCGATGCTGTATACTTTGGCGGCAGCATGTTTAACGCACGTCATTTTGCCGACAACTTTAACGACGAAGCCTTAAAAGATGCAATCGATTACTGCCATTTACACGGCGTGAAAGCCTATATTACATGTAACACGCTTATTTTGGATAAAGAAATGCAGTGCGCACTTGACTATGCGGCAGTGCTGTATCGCGCGAATGCGGACGCGGTTCTGGTGCAGGATCTCGGCTTGGCGGCGCTGCTGAAAAAAGAACTTCCGCAGCTTGTACTGCACGCCAGCACGCAAATGGCGATCCATGATCAGTGGGGTGTAAAGGCGGCTGAAAAACAGGGAATGACGCGCGTCGTTTTAGCCCGCGAAACCTCCCTGCAGGAGATCAAAAGAATACATGAAAACACAAAAGCAGAGCTGGAAGCTTTCGTGCATGGCGCTTTGTGCATGAGCGCTTCCGGAAACTGTCTGTTTTCCTCAATGATGGGAGAGAGAAGCGGAAACCGCGGAACCTGTGCGCAGCCGTGCCGAAAACGAATTAGCGTTTTCGGCCTGCCGGGCGAAACGGACTATCATCTCAGCCTTTCCGATCTATGTATGCTCAGGCATGTAGGTGAGCTGGAAGAAAGCGGCGTATGCAGCCTAAAGATCGAAGGACGGATGAAACGGCCGGAATATGTAGCCGCGGTGACAAGGGCTTACCGCGCGGCAATCGACGGCGCGGATGAGGATAGTCTTTCACGGTATCAGGATGAGCTTTTGCGCGTGTTTCAGCGAGGCGGGGCGCACACCGGCTATTTTTACGGCGACGACAATCAAACGGATTGCGTCGCGCAAAATACGCGGGATGAAGAATTGCTTTCCTCCTTGAGAGCAAGCTATACAAAGGATGGTAAAAAGCAGCCGGTATCGCTTGAACTTTGGCTTATTCAAAACCAAAATACGGTATTGCGTATTCAAAATGACACACAAACCGTGGATATAGAAAAACCCGCTCCGCAGAGGGCGCAGAAAGAGCAAAGCGAAGCACGCTTCAAAGAGCAGCTTCAAAAGCTGGGCGATACGCCCTTCTACGCACAGTCCTGTTCGGTTCATACGGATGACGTTTCGTTTTTGGCCGCGAGTGAACTCAACCAAATGAGGCGTGAAGCTTGCGCGGCGCTCGCAAATAAGCTTTGCGAACCTCGGCAATGTGAGCCTTGCAAGCTCGCGCTCGCGGAGGGTTTTACTGCAACAGGCAAAACGCGAGTCTTTGTAAAGCTTAAAAACATCGAGCAAATGAAGGCGGCATTTGAAGCGGGCGCGGATCGGGTGCTTTTAGAACCATGGAACTATGAAAAGCTTAATACGGAGGATTTGCTCCAATGGAAAGAGAGACTTCTTCTTGCTTTACCGGCTGTAATTCCAACAGAAGAGGAACATGCGCTGATTTTGCGTCTGCTTGGTAGCGGCGCGTTTATAGGCGCCGAAGTGAACAACCTCGGACAAGCCGCAATGCTTCAATGCGTAGATGAAGCATATACGGGCTTGCACATGAATGTTACCAACCGTTATACTGTAAAGACGCTCAAGGAATTAGGCTTTGAAAGCGTTATGCTTTCGCCGGAGCTTTCAAAGGCGCAGCTTCGCGATATTCTCTTACTTGAGGGAGGAACGATTCAGGTATACGGACGCATACCCTTGATGCAGCTTCGGCATTGTCCACGAAAAGAGCATGAGGGTTGTGCAAACTGCAAGGGTAACGCAGGAACGCTGACGGATGAGGCGGGACGCGTATTCCCGCTTTCCAATATTAAGCAGGGAAAAACGTGTCTTGTGCGCGTACTGAACTCGGAAATCATGGACGTGATCGATGCCGCGTCTGCGCTGCCATGCTGCAACGCGTGGCAGCTAGAATTTTATGATGAAGACGGGGACACGGTAAAGGAAAGAGTGAATGCGGCCAAAAGCGCGCTGCTTTCAAATAGGGTTGAGACAAAGGGGACGACACGCGGGCACTGGAATCGCCCGCTGCAATGAGGAACATATGAACGAGAGAACGATACGAACACTTGAATTTGACAGAATCAAAGAGAAGCTTATAACGCATGCGGTGAGCTGCATCGGCAAAGAGCTGGCGGAGAAGCTTGAACCGAGCACAAACGAAGCTACCGTGCTGCGGATGCTGAACTATACGGACGAGGCGGTGGGCGTTTTAAGAGAAAAGGGACGCGCGCCCGTCGATGCGTTTCCCGACATGCGCTCGCAGCTCAAACGGCTGCACGCCGCGCTGTTTTTAAGCCCGAAGGAGCTTCTGGATATTGCAAAATGCTTGCGTGCTTCTCGTATTTGCAAAGACGAGCTTTATAAAGACGAAGAAAACGAAAGCCTGCTTTCAAGAAAGGCTTCGGGGCTTTTGCCCCACAGAAACATTGAGGAGGAGATTGACCGCTGCATCGAGGGCGAAGAGGAGCTTTTTGACGCGGCGTCGGCGCAGCTTGCAAAAATACGCAGAAGTATGCGCATCACCAATGAAAGAGTACGGGAGCGGCTCAACACGATGATCCGTTCCACATCTTATCAAAAATATTTACAGGAGCCGCTGATTACCATACGCAACGGTCGCTTTGTAATCCCAGTAAAGCAGGAATACAGGCAGCAGGTATCGGGCTTGATCCACGACCAGTCCGGTAGCGGAGCAACGCTCTTTATCGAGCCTACCGCAGTTGTAGAGCTTGGAAATGAATACAAAAAGCTGCTTGGCGAGGAAGCGGAGGAGATAGAACGGATATTGACGGAGCTTACCGCCATGCTTGCGCCCTATGCTGATGATATTTACGAGGATCTTTACATCATGGGGGAGATTGACCTGATTTTTGCGAAGGCAAAGATCTCGCTTGCGTGGAACGGCTCGCTGCCCAAGCTTAACCAGCATGGAAACATCCGCATTCTAAAGGGCAGACATCCCTTAATCGATAAAGAAAAGGTGGTCGCAATCGATCTTTGGCTCAACGAAGCGGAGCGCCTGTTGATTATCACAGGACCTAACACCGGCGGAAAAACGGTTACGCTCAAAACGGTGGGCTTATTCAGCTTACTTACACAGGCTGGCATCTTTATTCCGGCGGACGAGGGCAGCGAAATGCCGATCTTTTCCGATGTTTTTGCCGACATCGGCGACGAGCAGTCCATCGAGCAATCGCTTTCCACCTTCTCATCTCACATGACAAATATCGTGGACATCTTGGGTCGAATGAATGAAAATGCCCTGATATTACTGGATGAATTGGGCGCCGGCACCGATCCGATCGAGGGCGCCGCGCTCGCGATGAGCATACTGGAGGAAATTCTTTCAAGCGGCTGCCGCTGCGTCGCGACAACCCATTACAGCGAGGTCAAAGCTTTTGCCTTGACGAAGGAGGGCGCGCAGAATGCTTCTATGGAGTTTGACGTTGACAAACTCTGCCCTACCTACAGACTCATTATCGGGATTCCGGGAAAATCGAATGCCTTTGAGATTTCAAAGCGTCTTGGACTTTCTGAAAGCTTGATCGAGCGGGCGAAAAAGTATCTAAAAGGCGAGGATGTAAAATTTGAGGATATTATATCCGGTGCGCAGGCGCAGCACCGTATAGCGGAGGAAGAAAAAAGACGGGCGCAGGAAGCAAGAGCCGAGCTTGAAAAGCTGCGCGCGGAAACGGAAAAAGAAAAGAAAAAATTCGCGGACGAAAAAAATAAAATGCAGAAAAACGCCCGCGATGAGGCTCGCAGGCTGGTTGCGGATACAAAGGCAGAAATGGACGCGCTCGTTTCGCAGATCCATGCGATCAAGGGCATCGATCAGAGCGCTGCCGACAGAATTATACAAAAATCACGCGACGCCTTGCGAGCAAAGCAAAACGCGCTGCATGAGCCAAATGAGCAGCAAAATGAGGAAAAAGGGAAACCGCCCAAAACGGTGCAGCCGGGGCAAACGGTGCGCATTGTAAGCATCGGGAAAAACGCTACGGTCATCAGCGTTCCTGACGCAAAGGGGGAGGTTGCCGTACAGGTCGGTATTATGAAAATGAACGCGAAGCTTTCGGATCTTCGCGCGATCAAGGACGCAGCGCCGCAAGAAGGCGCTGCAAGGATCAGCCTTTCACAAAAAACGGTGGGACTGGAGCTGGATGTGCGCGGCATGCTTGTAGACGACGCAATCATCGTGGTTGACCGTTATTTAGACGATGCGCTTATGGCGGGGCTCAATGAAGTCAATATCATTCATGGCAAGGGAACGGGTGCTTTGCGCGCGGGTTTGCAGGAGCATTTTAAGCGAAACAGCCGCGTGAAAGCATTCCGAATGGGCAATTATGGCGAAGGCGACGCGGGGGTGACGGTGGTTACGCTTAAAAAATGAACAATGAACACGAAAAATCTATGAAAATGACATAACAAATTCAAAGAAAGGTGTTATTATGATAGCAGTATCGAAATGTCTATCCGGGTTTCCCTGCAGATATGACGGTGCTACAAAAGAAAATGCTGAAATTTCAATGCTGGTGAAAGATGGACAGGCGCTATGTATTTGTCCGGAATACCTGTTGAGCGTTCCAAGGGAACCTTGTGAAATTGTTGGCGGGGACGGGGCTGATGTGCTTTGTGGCAAGGCGAAGGTCTTGGATAAAAACGGAAACGATCGCACGGAGGCATTTGTAAAGGGCGCGGAGGATATGCTGCAATACCTTCGGGAAAACGGCATAACGAAAGTGATCCTTAAGGCAAAAAGTCCGTCTTGCGGGTTTAAGGAGATATACGATGGTACCTTCAGCGGACGGTGTAAAGTCGGAAACGGAGTGGCAGCCGCGCTGTTTCTTCAACACGGCATTGAAATAGAAGCTCGATAAGGAGGAACCGATGGATAAGAACAACACCATTCTTGTAATCGACGACGACAAGAATATACTCGCCATTTTGCAGATGTATCTCAAAAAGGAGGGGTTTGGCGTTGCAACCGGAGAAAGAGGCGATACGGCGCTGCAAATTTTTGAGCAGGTTCAACCGGCGCTCGTGCTTCTGGACGTTATGCTTCCGGGCTTGGATGGATGGAGCGTCCTTGGACAGCTTCGGCAGATCAGCAATGTTCCGGTTATCATGCTTACAGGAAAAGGTGATACCTTAGACAGAATACAGGGATTAGATCTGGGCGCAGACGACTATATTCCAAAGCCTTTTGACGCTAAGGAGCTGATCGCAAGAATCAAGGCCGTTTTGCGAAGAAGCTCTGTGCCGGAATCGGATAAGACGATCGCCTACGAGGGGCTCACGATTTCTCTTGATAATTATTCCGTTATTCTGGATGGAAGGCAGCTTGAAATGCCGCCAAAGGAAATCGAGCTTCTGTTTTTTCTTGCCTCCAGAGAAGGAAAGGTATTTACGCGCGAGCAGCTTTTGGAGCATGTGTGGGGCTTTGACTTTTTCGGCGATTCACGAACGGTCGATGTGCATGTAAAGCGCATCAGAGAAAAAATCGGAGACCGCGACGCATGGCAGATCAAAACCGTGTGGGGTGTTGGTTATAAATTTGAAGTAAACCGATAGATTGTATGTTCAAAACGCTCTTTTCCCGTATGCTATTTACTTATCTGGCAGTCACGCTCGGATCGCTTTTGTTATTGGGTGTGATGCTGGGTGCTATGTTCAAAAACCAGTATATTTCGGAAAGAGAGCAGGAGCTTTACCGCGAGGCGGATGAGATCAACAGCATCGTGATCGATAAATACATGGATGACGACAAGCGTCCGGTAGCAAAGGAAGAGCTGCAAACGATTGCAAGAAAATACGATGCGCTGATTCAAATTCAGTTTACCGACAGCGCGTATGGACGCGTAGAATTTATGGACGCGGGATCGGCGGAAAAATGGTCGGGGACCGAGGCGGTCGAAATCAGCGACATAGTGGAGACAATCATCGACCAAAAACCAAAGCCGTCCGTAACCCGGCGCATGTACAAGGACGTGCTCGAAATTCCGATCATGACGCTTTCTATGGCGATCACGGACGCTACGGGAAGTAACGTGGGCGCGCTGCTGCTGCATATTGATATCAGCACGCTGGAACAGTCCATCAAAAGAGTTTATCTGGATCTTTTGATCACGACGCTGATCGCGACGATCATGGCTTTTTTGGCTGTTTGTTATATCACGGTGCGCTTGACCAAGCCGATCGTCGAAATGAACAACGCCGTGAAGAAATTCACCAAGGGTGACTATGATGCGCGTGTACGCATACGCGGCTCGGATGAGGTCGGACAGCTTGGAAAAAGCTTCAACGATATGGCCGATGAGATCAATAATCTCGAGCAGTCACGCAGAAGCTTTGTCGCCAACGTATCCCATGAGCTGCGATCGCCATTAACGTCCATGCGCGGATTTCTTGAAGCGATTGAGGACGGAACGATACCGCCCGAGGAACAGCCGCACTATCTGCATATCGTAATTGCGGAGAATAAGCGCATGAGCAGTATGGTCAATGACCTGCTGGATCTTGCGCGAATCGAATCGGGACAGACGGTGTTCAAGCCGGAACGCTTTGACGTCAATGATTTAATCGTGCGGACGCTTTTGACCTTTGAAGCGAGGATCACGACTAAGGAATTGGATATTAACGTTGATTTTTCGCAGGATCGGATGTTTGTATGGGCGGATCAAAACCAGATCGCGCAGGTGGTGCGAAATCTGGTCGATAACGCAATAAAGTTTACGCCCGACAACGGAAGACTGATGGTATCCTCAAGCGCGAACAGACGAATGGTGGTTGTGCGCGTGCAGGATTCCGGACAGGGAATCGCGCCCGAGGATGTTCCGCATGTGTTTGACCGCTTTTATAAAGGCGAAAAGGCGCATACGCCAACGGGTGTGGCAAGCACGGGTCTGGGACTGTCTATCGTAAAGAGAATTATTGAGCAGCATGGGCAGAGCATCTACGTTGAATCTCGCGTCGGAAAGGGTTCGGCATTTATATTTACCCTCAAGCGCTGTGACGAGGAGCCTCCGCCACAGAGTGTGCAGCCAAGGCAGCCAAGGCAAGGAAAACAAAAGTACAGACAGGCATTGGCGGGCAACAAACAAACCGAAACATCATCGAAGAACGAATGACTGATAGATAACGGAGGTATTATATGGAAGAGAAGAACCAGAATCAAGAAAACCTGACGAATGCACAAGTGAGCGATAATGATACCGGCGCTAGCGAAGCGTCGAGCCGTTTGCTCGATGCTTATGAGTCTCAAAACGCAGAGCCTAAGCAAAATGAAGCGGAAGCTTACAGCCGCTATTATGAGCATATGGAAGATCCCAAGAAAAAGCGCAGAGGAATCGGCGGTTATATTCTTACGGCCGTGATCTCTTTTGTGATCGGCGCACTTTTTGCAAGCTTATTTATTTCATCCTCGGCTTCGCAGCTTAATGAGGACAATGCGATATTTGGCATTCCCGGCTTCTCCTTTGAAATCACGCCTTCACAAAGCGCCGCGCCCGAGCAATCTGCCGATGCGCCCGCCCAAAAGGCTGAGCCTACGCCCTTGCCGACCACGCGTCCTACGCCGCCCATTGACGGCACGGCGCCCAGCATCCAAAGCGGCAGCGTAAATCCGATCCCCGAGATCGTGGAGCAGGTAAGCCCCGGCGTGATTGGCGTAAACGGCTATGCCTACAATGAAAAGCTGGATCGCGAGGCGGCTTCCAGCCTTGGTACGGGCTTTATCTTTTCCTCTGAAGGCTATGTTATGACCTGCGAGCATATCATCCGCGACGCTTCCCGAATCACGGTCACGATGTCGGACGGAGCAGAGCTTGACGCGGAGCTTATGGGCGCAGATAAGACGATGGATGTGGCTGTTTTGAAGATCGACGCCGACAACCTATGCACCTTGAAAATGGGAAATTCCGATTCGCTGCGCGTAGGCGACTATGTGATCGCGATCGGCGATCCGACAGGGCGGGAGCTTTCGGGGACTACGACCTTTGGTATCGTGAGCGCCGTTTCAAGAACGGTCAATATTCAGGGTTCCACCAATACGTATATTCAGACGGACGCTGCGGTAAATCCGGGCAGCAGCGGCGGCGCGCTGCTCAATATGAACGGAGAGGTTGTCGGACTGACCTCAGCCAAAACGGTAACGGCGGATTACGATGAGTATGGCAACGCGATTTCCGCGGAGGGTCTGGGCTTTGCAACACCGATCAACACCGCGCTCGATACCGCCATGCAGCTCATTACGCAAGGCTATGTCAGACATCCCGGCATCGGCATATCCGTTATCACGATGGATGCGCAAAGCGCGGTGGATTATGATGTTCCGGAAGGGATCGTCGTCTATTCCGTGACGAAGGACGGCCCTGGAGAAAAGGCGGGCTTAAAGGTGAACGACATCATTTTGACCTGCAACGGCGAACCTATTGAGGATCAAAGCGCATTCGTAGAATACATCCGTACCTGTCATGTGGGCGATGAGCTGAAGCTTAAAGTGTGGCGCTACGGAGAAGAAATTGAAACGACCATCGTGCTTGGCGACTTGAACGATATGGGCAGCGAAATCGTCAACGACGAATACGCAGATTTTGAATTTAATAAGGATAAGTGAGAAGAAAGCGTGAAACGGCTTGCTTTGCGGTAAGACAAAAAGGTATAATAAATATAATCAATCAAAAGGAGGACAGGAACATTGATACATATGATTTGCGGTAAGACCGGCATAGGGAAATCTAAGCAGATTATTGATATGGCAAATGATTCCATCGAAAAAGCTAAGGGAACCGTCGTATTCGTTACGATGGGCAACCAATACATGTATGATCTAAAACGTGATATACGCCATATCGACGCTGCAGAATATCAAATCAAAGGACCAAAGATGTTTTTTGGGTTTCTTTCCGGCTTGGCCGCACAGGATTTCGATCTTGAGTATTTATATGTGGACAATTTCCTTAAAATCATTGGGCATCCCATGAGCGAGCTTCAGGGCTTATTTGAAGATATGGAGCAGTTCGCGCAAAAAAGCGGTATTGAACTGACCATCAGCGCCAGCCATGCGGATGAGATTCCGACCTTTATAGAAAAGTATCTGGTTTAAGCAAAAAATAAGGCTCAATGAGCCTTATTTTTTTGCCCTTAGCGCCGCTATCGTTTTGAGCAGACTGCAATACGCTTGCTCTGGATCATCAATTTGCATGACGGAGCTTTCAAGCGGACAAAGACCTGTACCGCTGCGATTGGTAATGTGGGGAATGCTCTCTTTGTAGTGGGCAGCTATGTGGCGCTGTTCAAGATACGCAAAAGCGGCGTCACTCATCAGCATCCCATAAACGCCGCGCGCGCCGCCCAAGGTCAGTATAATGGCTGCCGCTTTACCGATGATCTTATCGCAAACAAAGGCATCCCGCAGTTTTTCGGGTGCGCTCTGATAAACCGACAGCAACGGCGAAACACCGTGGCCGGAGGCTTCAAAGACGATTTCGTCATTCTTGATCACAATACAGCTTGCTTCTTCACTACAAAGCTTTTTTTTGGCGATTTCTATACAATTCATTGCATCTCCTCTTTTCAAAAGTATTCTATCACGATACAATGAAAAGGTACAGAACGATGACAAAAATACGAGGTGAAATATGTTTCCAAAAGACTTTTTGTGGGGAGCGGCAAGCTCCGCCTACCAAATTGAAGGCGCATGGGAGGAAGATGGAAAAGGCCCTTCCATTTGGGACGAATTTGCACATCAAAAGGGTAAAATCACAAACGGCGACAATGGGGACGTTGCGTGCGATTCCTACCATCGTTATCAAGAGGATGTTCAGCTTCTTGCCGATATGGGTTTGTGTGCATATCGCTTTTCAATTAGCTGGCCGCGCGTTATGCCAAGCGGAAGTGGAAAAATCAATGAGAAGGGATTCGCTTATTACGACCGTCTGCTTGACGCGCTGCTCGAAAAAGGCGTTGAACCCTATGTTACGCTGCATCACTGGGATCTTCCCTTAATGCTGCAGCAAAGGGGAGGCTGGAGAAACCGAGACACCGCAGAAGTCTTTGCCGAGTACGCCTATTGGCTTGCCGAGCATTGTAAGGGGCGTGTAAAGTCCTATTTTACCATCAACGAGCCACAGTGCATTATACGGCTCGGACACTGTATGGGCATACACGCGCCGGGAAAAACCTATGATACACAGGATGCGCTGATCTGTATGCACAATCTTTTGCTTGCGCACGGCGAGGCAAGCAGCGCCATTCGCTATGCCGACCCACAGGCAAAAATTGGTCTTGCCTCTACCGGTATGCTCGCATATCCGCAAGCAGATACGAAAAAGGGCAGAGAAGCCGCCGCAAACGCCAGCTTTTGCATTAACGAGGATACATGGTCGTTTTCACACGCGTGGGTGCTCGACCCGATATTGCTGGGACAGTATCCGGAAGGAAAAGAGGATATTTTTCAGCGGTTTGCACAAAACGTGGACGAGAAGGAAATGGAACTGATCCATCAGCCGCTCGACATGCTGGGGATCAATGTCTATAATGGATTTTGTGTAGATGAAAACGCAAATGAGGTCGAAAGATATGCCGGTTTCCCGAGAAATTCCCTTAAATGGCCGGTAACCCCCGAGGTCATGCGCTACGGGATCGACGCGCTCTACGAACGGTATAAGGTTCCGATTTATATTACGGAAAACGGGCAGGGCTGCAATGACCGTATCTATCGCGACGGTAAGGTTCACGACGCCGATCGTATCGATTACATGGAAGGGCATCTTTCAGAGCTGGAAAAGGCGATTGCTGACGGGGCGGACGTGAGAGGTTATTTCCACTGGAGCTTGACGGATAATTTTGAATGGAACGCCGGATATGCCGACCGCTTTGGTCTGGTATTCATGGATTATCCCAGCGGAAGGCGCATTTTGAAGGACTCCGCTCTATGGTATAAGGCTTTTATCAAAGAGCAGAAAAGTTAAAGCGAATGCAAAACGCAGCATGTATATATTCATCACCCGTCGGCGCGCTCAGAATTGAGTATACGAGAGACGCGGTATGCAAAATCGAGTTCGCGGGGGATGCAAAAGAAGCTCCCGCTATGCCGCAATACGAGCTGAAAACGCAGATCATCACGCAGCTTGACGAGTATTTTTCTAGGAAGCGGAGAGACTTTTCGTTGCCCTTAGCTCCATCGGGAACTCCTTTTCAAAAGCGTGTCTGGAAGGCGCTGATGGCAATCCCGTATGGAAAAACGCGCAGTTATCAAGAAGTAGCGGCAATGATCGGCAACGAAAAGGCATGTCGTGCAGTGGGCATGGCGAATCATAACAATCCGATTGCGATCGTGATTCCCTGCCACCGCGTAGTAGGAAAGGGCGGAGGTTTAACGGGCTATGCCGGGGGCTTGGAGAAAAAAGCGTTTTTGCTTGAGCTGGAGCAATGCGAATTGTAATTGGATAAAAATGCGAATGGAGGCAAAGAATCATGCGCTTTTCTGAAAAACTGGCTTCTTTAAGAAAAAAGCGAGGGTTTTCTCAAGCATATGTCGCTGCCTATTTGACGGAGCATGGGACGCCGCTGACGCAAAAGGGCATATCAAAATGGGAGTGCGGCGACACAACGCCAAGCGCAGAGCAATTTTTGCTGCTTTGCCGACTTTACGAGGTGCGCGACGTGCTCGCTGTGTTTTGCGCGCTGCAAGGAGAAGAAGCCTGCCTCAATGAGAAAGGCAGGGAGAAAGTCAAGGAGTACATCCGCCTGCTGCATCTGGATTGGCAGTTTATACGGCAGGATACCGAAAGCCTTGAGGAAAGCATAGACTTGATTGATTTAGATAAAACTGTCATACAAGCGGAGCAGGATCCGCAAAAGCTGATAAAAACGGCGGAAATGCCGAACAATGCGGATTTGGCGATACGTTTAGGTGACGAAAGCATGGCGCCCCTTTACGAAAAAGGACAGATCGTATTGATTCACAAGCAAAAAACAGTTGATCCTGGAGATTTTGGCTTCTTTTCTTATG
>CAZNJN010000013.1:0-5819 GCA_964573365.1 uncultured Oscillospiraceae bacterium | reverse complement strand
TATGAGGACGTCTACTATTGCAGACTTTTGATGGAGCAGGAGGATACGGAGCTGCTCGCGGTTAATGCCGATTACGCGCCTATAATCGTTCAAAACAAAGAAAAGCTCAAAACCATCGGACGCGTTTTGACATAGAAGAACCGTGCGGAAGGTATCGGCGAAAAAATAAAATGAAAGCATGAAAGAATAAGGGAAATACGCAATGGAAGAAAAAACAATGAAAATGATCTCATGGAATGTCAACGGTTTTCGAGCCTGCTTGAAGAAAGGTTTTGCTGACTTTTTTGAACAAGCCGACGCGGATATTTTTTGTATTCAGGAGATAAAAATGCTGCCCGGAGAGGCTGACTTTGTCCCCACAGGCTATCATGCCTATTATTTTAGCGCGGATAAAAAGGGCTATTCCGGCACGGCGGTATTTGCAAAAGAGGAGCCGCTCGCTGTGCATTACGGCATAGGCGATAAGCATAACGACGAGGGACGCGTGATCACGCTTTTCTATAAGGACTACTGCCTTGTAAACTGCTATACGCCAAATTCTCAGCCTGAGCTTGCGCGCTTATCTTACCGAATGGAATTTGAGGACGATATGCGGGCGTATTTATGTGAGCTGCAAAGAGAAAGAGCTGTAATCCTTTGTGGCGATCTTAATGTTGCGCATGAAGAAATCGACTTAAAAAATCCCAAAGGCAACATTGGAAATCCTGGCTTTTCGTATGAGGAGAGAGATAAGATGACGCAATTGCTCGGCGCGGGTTTTATAGACAGCTATCGTTACCTATATCCCGACCGCAGCGACGCATATTCCTGGTGGTCGTACAGAGCCAACGCACGGGCAAAAAATGTGGGGTGGCGTATCGACTATTTTATTGTATCCGAGAGGGCAAAGGATAAGATTATAGACGCGGAAATATACGCAGATGTTTTGGGCAGCGATCATTGCCCGATTGGTGTGAAGCTCTGCCTATAGGGCGCATCAAGATACGGCGGGGCCAAACGGTCTGCGCATAGAACACAGAAAAAATATACTTTAGCGAAAAATCCGGGAGAGAAAGTCGTAAACAGCCTTTGAATAGCGTGGCGGATCAGCAAGAGCGGAGCCGCTGTGTTCCGCATTGGGAAAAGAGAGCATCTGCTTATCCCCGGAGGAACAGGCATCGTAGACCTCTTTGAGCATAGCGCAAGGTACGAAGCTGTCTGCTTCTCCGTGAATAAAAAGCATGGGGAGCTTCGCTTTTTTTAACTGCTTTACACTTGAAGCCTCATCAATGCTGAATTTTGCAAAGCAGCGCGTAAAAATGGCGGTGAAAAAAAGAATATAAGAGGATAAGAACGCGGGTATTTTGAAAGTATGGATGCTTTGATAAAGCAGCTCCTCTTTGACGGAGGAATAGCCGCAGTCCTCGATCACGCCTTTCACATTTTTCGGCAAAGCTTCGCCTGCCGTCATCATTACAGCGGCGCCGCCCATAGAAATTCCATAAAGCGCAATTTGGGCGCGCGGTTCCATCCCAAGGATAAAATCAATCCAAGAAAGAATGTCTTTTCGATCATGCCATCCCATACCGATATAACTGCCTTCGCTTTCCCCGTGTCCGCGCGCATCGGGAAGGAGTACACTGTACCCGTGTTCATACATGCTCTGCGCAAAGCCGCCCATCGCGCGTGGGCTGCTCATATAGCCATGCTGGAGAATGATCCATTTTTCACAAGCCGCGCGATAATATGCGTGCAGCTTTAGACCGTCAAAGGATTCGATAGCCGCCTGCTGTATTTGCGGCAGGTCTAAAAACTGTATCGTCTTTTCTTTTGTCGCCCGCTTTTCCATCGGAGGCAGCGCACGAAGCGCCGCCGACTTATTGAAAGCGCGGTTCATAACCAGATTATAAAAATACAGTCCCGAGAAGACTCCCGCAAGCAGAATGATCGTAAGCAAAATAAAAACGAACATAGCTCCTCCTGATCAATCATTATATAGGATGTGAGAAAAAAAGGAAAGAATTCAATACACAAAGGGCAAAACCGCGTATAGGCTTTGCCCTTTGTCCGTTATTCCTTTATCGGGAGCATGGAGAGCGATATGCGCTTTTTTTCCGCCTGTACTTCCAGCACATAGACTTTTACTACATCGCCGGTCTTTACGAGCTCCGAAGGATGGCGGATATACTTGCTCGACATTCTGGAAATATGCACCAGCCCGTCCTGATGCACGCCGATGTCAACAAAGGCGCCAAAATCCACCACATTTCTTACAGTACCCATCAGCTCCATACCGGGCTGCAGATCGTCTATTTCCAGTACGTCGCTGCGCAGAAGGGAGGGGGGAAGCTCGTCTCTTGGATCATGGCCGGGCTTGAGCAGCTCTTTGACGATGTCCTGCAGGGTCGGTACGCCCACGCCGATCTCCTCGGCCAGCTTAGCGGCGCCATATTGCTTGACTCGGCTCAAAAGCTCCTCAAGCGCGCTGTTTTTGATATCGTTTTCGCTGTACTTGCAAAGCGAAAGTAGCTTCTTTGCCGCTTTATAGGACTCGGGATGCACGCCTGTGTTGTCTAAAATCTCATTACTTTCGGGTACGCGAAGAAAGCCTGCGCATTGTTCATAGGTTTTTGCGCCAAGCTTTGAAACGGTTAAGAGCTCCTTGCGACTGCGAAACGCGCCTTCTTTTTCTCTTTGCGCGACAATGTTTTTTGATACCGCTGCGTTTAGCCCCGCAATGCGGGAAAGCAAAGGCACGGAAGCCGTATTCAGATCGACGCCGACCGCGTTTACGCAATCCTCTACCACGCCGCTGAGCGTTTCATCCAGCTTTTGTTGAGGCATATCATGCTGATACTGGCCGATACCGATGCTCTTTGGGTCGATTTTTACAAGCTCGGCAAGAGGATCTTGCAGTCTGCGCGCGATGGAAACGGCGCTGCGCAGCGAAACGTCGTAGTTCGGAAATTCCTCCGCGCCAAGCTTGGAGGCGGAGTAAACGGAAGCGCCCGCCTCGCTTACGATTGCGTAGCTTAGAGAAGTGCCGCGTATCAGCTCGGCGATAAACTGCTCGCTTTCACGTCCCGCTGTTCCGTTCCCGATCGAAATGATCTCTACATGGTATTTTTCGATCAAGCCGTTTACGATCCGTTTGGCTTCTTCCAGCTTATTATGCGGAGGCGTTGGATAAATAACGCCCGTATCAAGCACCTTTCCAGTTCCGTCTACGACCGCCAGCTTACAGCCTGTTCGATAGCCCGGGTCAAGACCGAGCGTGGTCTTGTTTTTTACGGGCGGCTGCATTAAGAGGGGCTTTAAGTTAAGCGCAAACATGCGGATCGCCTGTTCATTCGCTTTTTCCGTAAGCTCTGCACGCAATTCATTGGAGAGAGAGGGGAGCATAAGCCTGCTCCAGCTATCCTCTGCCGCCATTCGCACCTGTTCGCCGCAGGGGCTCTCGTTGCGGACGATCGCGTGATACAGAATGCGGAGCGCGGCAGGCTTCGGAATATCCATGGTCGCTTTCAAAAAACCTTCCTTTTCGCCGCGGTTGATGGCTAAAATGCGGTGGCTGGGAAGAGATGAGATCGGTTCGCTAAAGTCGTAATACATCTTGTAGACGCTGTCGGCTTCTTCACCTGCGGCTTTGCAGCAAAGCTTCGCTTCTTTGAGCGCAAAGCTTTTCATGTCGCCGCGAATATCCGCGTCGTCTCCAATCCGCTCGGCAATGATGTCCCGAGCGCCGCTTAAAGCGTCGTCTGCCGAGGCGACGCCCTTTTCTATGTTGATAAAGGCTTGCGCCAGCTTTTCGGGGTCGGCGCTACGGTCTTGCACGACTAGCTTTGCGGCAAGCGGACCCAAGCCCTTTTCTGCCGCGATCGATGCGCGTGTGCGACGCTTGGGGCGGTAAGGGCGATAGAGTGCCTCAAGCTGCGCGAGCGTCGTGGCATCCTCAAGTCTTGCGCTTAGCTCGTCCGTGAGTTTTTCCTGCGCGGCAATCGAGGTTTTGATTTCTATGCAGCGTGATTGAAGATTGCGAAGGTATCCCAAACGATCATGCAATTCACGAAGGATCTGATCATCCATGCTGCCGGTCATTTCCTTACGATAGCGCGCGATGAAAGGGATGGTGTTACCATCGTCAATTAGTTTAATAACGCTTTCCACATGCGATGCGGACTGATGAAATTCTTCACAAAGGATACCGTTAATATCCATGACAAACTCCCAATAAGCATATTGCGGTAAAGTCCGCGATTCTGTTTATTATAGCGGATTTTTACCGTGCTGACAAATAGCAAAAGCCGTGCTTTCGCACGGCTGATAGTTTAGAAAAGCAAAGCCCTATTTAGTCGTTTGCCCAGTCGCATAGCTTGATGCTGCCGCTTGTGCTCGTAATACTCATCTTAAGCTTTCCGTCACCGTTGCCCCATACACCTTCTCCTTTAATGCCGGCATTCGTGTATGTGTTTTTAACCGAACCGCTGTTGGAAATTAGGACAGCTGAGTAGCCCAAATCCTTTGGATTAAACTGTACCTTTATTGAGCCGCTTGTGCAGGTGATGTTCAGCGACTCGCTGTTTTGGTTTGCGCAAGCCTTAATGGAGCCGCTGATACAGGAGATCGTTGCATTGACAAATGAGCCGTAGACCTTTACGCTTCCGCTGGCCGCATCAAGGTCGAGCGTGTCTCCGTTCTGCATGATCTTGACGGAGCCGCTGGTGTTTTTAATTTGACATTTTCCACTTAACGCATCAAGCAGGAGCGATCCGCTAAGAGAATGGAGCTGATAGTCGTAGCGGCTTTCACGGGGAACAAAAACTTCAATGACCGGCATACTGAACATGGAACCTATAACCGTATTGCGCTGTTCAATACAAAGAGTGGAACCGTTGATGGAGACCTGAGGAACGTCAAGAGAGCCAAAACCCTTTTGGTAGATAATAACCTTAGTATCCGCACCGTCCCATTCAACAATTTTAAGCGCGCCGCTGCTTAGATCGCTCTTGATCGTGTTTATGTCTTGAAACTGCTCGCTGTAGACCTTCTTACCGGAGGTTTCCCAAAAACCAAAGAAGCTTTGGCTGCTCTTGAACATGTTGACCGCAATCAAAATAAGCAGCGCGAGTACGACCAAAAGGACGATTAAACGTATGATATAAATGCTTTTATTGCTCATTACTGTTCCTCAATTCAAAAATCGTTTTAATAATGCCGGAGGTAACGCCCGCGATCGGCCAAATGATCCAGGTTATTTGCCATGCAGAGCTAATAAAACTCCAAAGCAAATAGGCGACGAGCACAACGGACCAGAAGAGAGAAAGAATCGCCTGCATTTTTTTATTGCTGCTGTGCATGCTTACGACATGCCTTCCATCCGATTGCTCCAAATAGTCCTTATACTCCTGCGGTATCGACATATTGGAATAAACAATGATGCCGGTGGCGATTGCTGTGCAGATCAGCAGCAGCACCACGCCGATGACGGCGGCTTGATCGCCAAAGAGAGCGCTGGCAACCAAAATGGCAGGTCCTAGAATATAAAGCCCGACGCTAAAGCCTGTGAGCTTGGCGTTGCGCACGCGGTAGCGCTGCGCTTCTTCCTTGAAGCTCTCGTTTGGCATGACCTCGCATAGCATTTCGTCCACATTGCCAATATTGGCGACCGTAAGAGAATAAGCCTGCGTTTCGCTTTCGCCCTGCTGAAGATAATCCTGATACCGTTCGTTCATATTGGCGCGCAGCTCCTCTTTGAGCTCAATCGCTTTTTTGCTGCGTGGAATGTCCGAAAACAGCACCTCAATGTAATTGTCGATTTTCTTTTCCATGATAACTCCCCT
>CAZNJN010000012.1:0-22586 GCA_964573365.1 uncultured Oscillospiraceae bacterium | reverse complement strand
GCCCTGCATCCGTACAAAAAAAAGGCCGTAGCTTTTCATTTTGCTACAGCCCCTTCCCGCTTACTATGACGAAAATCGTTAATGATTGTGTACTTGTAATGCGCGCATAGCGTTGAGGATGGCTAAAAACGATACGCCTACGTCCGCAAATACGGCGAACCACATGGAAGCGAGCCCCAAAGCGCCAAGCAGCAAGACGATACCCTTAACCGCAAGCGCGAAGATGATATTTTGCCTCACAATACGCAGCGTCTTTCGAGAAATGTGTATTGCGTCCGCGATGCGGGAAACCTTGTCGTCCATGAGCACGATGTCGGCGGCCTCTATGGCGGCGTCGCTGCCGAGCGCACCCATTGCAATACCGACATCCGCGCGGGATAAAACCGGTGCGTCGTTGATGCCGTCGCCGACAAAAGCCAGAGCGCCGTTTCCTTTACTTTCAAGAAGCAGCCTTTCTACGAGCGCGACCTTATCGCCCGGGAGAAGTCCAGCGTGGATCTCGTCAATGCCAAGCTCTCTGCCGACAGCTTCTCCGACGCTTTGGATGTCGCCGGTGAGCATGACGCTCTTCCGTATGCCCAGCTTTTTAAGCGCGGCGATAGCCGAGGCTGAATCGGGCTTGAGCATGTCACTGATTACGATATGGCCGCAATACTCCTTTTCCATCGCGATATGCACGATCGTACCCGTATTGTGGCACTCATGCCAATCGATACCGGCTTGCTCCATCAGCTTTCCGTTTCCGGCATAGACCGTCTTTTGATCGATCGTTGCCTGTATGCCAAGCCCGGCTAATTCTTCGATTTTGCCAATGCGGTTTTTATCGATATGTCCTCCGTGGGCGCGAAGGATGGATTCTGCGATCGGATGATTGGAATAGCTTTCAGCGAGCGCCGCAATATCAAGGAGAGCCGCCTCCGACATATCCTTGGGATGAATTGCCGTTACGGTGAAGCTACCCCGTGTCAGCGTGCCGGTTTTGTCAAAGACGACTGTTTTGACCTTGGATAAGATCTCAAGGTAGTTGGAGCCTTTGATCAAAATGCCGCATTTTGAGGCGCCGCCGATGCCGCCAAAGAAGGACAGAGGCACGGAAATCACGAGCGCGCAGGGGCAGGATACGACCAGAAAGATCAAGGCACGCTGCAGCCAGTCGTTCCAGCTTTGCCCAAAGAGCAGAGGAGGCAATAGGAAAAGCAGAAGCGCGGCGATCACGACACAGGGCGTATAATATCTTGCAAAACGCTTGATAAAGGTTTCGCTGCGAGCTTTTTTTGAAGCTGCGTTTTCAACCAGATCCAAAATTTTTGCAACCGTACTTTCGGCATAGACGCCACTTACGCGTATCTTGATGACTGCGCTCAAATTAATGGCGCCGCTGATTACGTTTTCACCCTCCTTACAGTCGCGAGGTAATGATTCACCGGTGAGCGCGGCGGTGTTTAAGGTGCTGCGACCTTCGCTAACTACGCCGTCAAGCGGGATTCGTTCGCCGGGCTTTACAACGATCAGCTCGCCTGCACGAACCTCCTCGGGCAATACGTTTGCTTCGATTCCATCCCGCAGCACGGTTGCGTGGTCGGGTTTGATGTCCATCAAAGCGGCGATAGAGCTTCGGCTTTTATCAAGCGCTGCGTCCTGAAACCATTCGCCCACCTGGTAAAAGAGCATGACGGCGACTGCCTCGGGGTATTCTCCAATAATAAAAGCGCCAAGGCTTGCGAGCGCCATAAGGAAATTCTCGTCAAAAATCTCGCCTTTTATTATGTTTTTACCCGCGTTAAACAATACCTCGGCTCCGCAGAGCGCATAGGGGATCAAAAACACGAAAAGGCGCATCCAGCCCTCCGCGCGGGACAAGGCGGCGGCAATCAGCAGAACGCCCGCTGCAAGAATTTTAATTAAGCTTCTTTTTTGTTCGTTAGTCATGTGTGCTCTCCCTGCGCTTCACGCGTCATTTTTTTTCTTCGGTCAAGTGCTCATAGCCTTGATCGATAATGGAGCGGACATGCGTATCCGCAAGAAAATAGATGTTTGTTTTTCCGTCGCGACGGCTGCTTACCAGCTTCGCATCCCGAAGGATCCGGAGCTGATGCGAGATCGCGGATTGCTCCATATGCAAAAGCTCCGCGATAGCGCAGACACAAAGCTCCGCTTCATAGAGCGAATATAAGATTCGGATTCGCGTTGTATCGCCAAAGATCTTAAACAAATCACCCAAATCGCAAAGCAGCGCTTCTGAAGGAAGCTCCGCCTGCAAACCGCGCACGAGCGCGCTATGATCATGCTTAGCGGGCATATGATACATGAACATCCTTTCATATGAATTTATGAACATATGATAAACTGCAGCTTACAAATTGTCAAGCATTTCTTGGAAATACTATTTTTGTATTCTTGTTTTATCAGAAAAAGTATCGGCACAGAAGGCTGCGCCGATCATGAATTGCCGATATAGCTATTTCGGGATTTGTTAACGCTCTAAAGCTGCATTAGAACGCCGCTTGCAGGTTATGGCATGAGCTTGCGCAGAGCGTCCGATAAGGTTTTTACGCGAATAAGCTCAAGCCCCGCGAGCTTGCAGCTTGCAGAGGCAGGAACAACGGCTTTTGTAAAACCCAAGCGGATACATTCCTGCAGACGCTTTTCAAGACGATTGATCGAACGAATTTCACCGGTTAAAGAAAGCTCGCCAAATAGCGCTGTTTGGGAGGGAATGGAAAACTCAAGCTGCGCGGACGCAATACAGAGTGCGATTGCAAGATCGCCTGCGCGCTCGTTAAAACGCAGACCGCCTACAACATTCACATAGACGTCCTTATCGCAAAGCTTGAGACCGGCCTTCTTTTCAAGCACAGCCAGAAGCAGCGCCAGACGGTTAAAATCGATGCCGGTGGCCATACGGCGGGGGTTTGCAAAGGCGGAGGAAGCGAGGAGCGCCTGCACCTCTGCGAGGATCGGGCGAGTACCCTCCATTGCGCAGGTCACGGCGCAGCCCGGGGACTGACTGCCGGTCAAAAACAGCATGGAAGGATCGGTGATTTCAGCCATTCCGGTGTCTCGCATTTCAAAGACGCCGATCTCATCTGTAGAGCCAAAGCGGTTTTTGACGGCACGGAGCAAACGGTAAGAGTCTTGCCGATCGCCTTCAAAGTATAGAACGGTATCGACCATATGCTCAAGCATACGCGGTCCGGCTATGGCGCCTTCTTTTGTGACGTGTCCGACGATGAAAACCGCGCAGCCACTCGCTTTTGCATAACGAACCAGCATGGAGGTGACTTCACGGATCTGACTGACGCTGCCGGAGGCATTGGGAAGCGCTGAATTATACATGGTCTGGATGGAATCGATAATTAAAAACGCCGGCGAAAGTCGCTGTGCTTCGATCTCAATATTGGCAAGATCAGTTTCCGCAAGTACCAAAAGAGACTCGTCTACTTTTAATCGTGCCGCGCGCATTTTGAGCTGTGCTGCCGATTCTTCTCCGGTAACATAAAGCACGCAGCCGTGGGAGGCAAGTGCGGAGGCCGCCTGCATAAGCAAGGTCGATTTTCCAATACCGGGATCACCGCCTAGAAGCACGACGCTGCCCTTTACGACGCCGCCGCCAAGCACACGGTCAAATTCTTCGATTCCACTGCTAAAGCGCTGCGTGGTATCCAGCGTTACCTCCCGAAGGGGAAGCGCAAAATGATTTTGTTCTCGTAGCGGATGCGCCGAAGCTTTGCCGATAACCGCGGCAGCCTCGATTAGCGTGTTCCAACTGCCGCAGGAGGGGCATTTTCCCATCCATTTTCCGCTCTCATACCCGCATTCGCCGCAGACAAAAACAGTTTTTCCTAATTTACTCGCCAAACTATTGCTCCTTTACGCATCTGCATTTACGCCGGTATTTTTGCAAATTTTACGATATCGCGTTCCCGGCTGGTCACGTCCATCCATATGACGTTTCCATCGCTCACACCCAGAAACATGGCGTTTTCACGGTCTGATGTAACACGATAGGTTTTTTTATTATCAAAGACAAACGCATAGATGGTTTCATTCTTGCAGTAGGCGACAAAATGATCGCTCAGACCGCACTCTACGACACCGGAGGCGATCATCTGCGCCTCGCCTTCATTTTCGCTATAATAGAGATTGCAGTCCTCGGAATGATGCGCGTCCAGCCAGACCAAATATCTTCCGTTCCCTTGCGGATCATGCGCGTAAGTACCCGGCGCATAGGCATGGGAGGTGGAAGCGGTGAGCGCGATTGAGTGGATTACGCTGTTTTCGCCTGTCCCGCTGTCGGTATCAGCCCAATACAGAGTACCGTTATGCAGACAAGGGAGGCTTTCGCCATAAGTGGAGGAAGAAAACATAGCGAGCGTTGTTGTTTCAAAGCTGCTGAGATCGCAGACGAAAAGCTTATCCATGCGCGTGCCGGTACGATCTACCCACGCGATGTAGTTGCCGTCAAGCATGATTTCAGGCTGACCGGTATAAATATCCTTTATTTTTTTCGCGGTATAGGAGCCGCTGCGAAGATCGATCGCCATGATCGCGCCGCCGCCATTTGCCTTTGCGTCCAGATATACTAAATAATTATCGTTACACTTAGCGAACATAATATGCGTATTTTGGGGCTGGACGGGTAAAACCTCCGCGCTGCGTGTATCGGGATAATAGCGCAGGAGCGTGTTCATGATGGCCTGTCCGTCGATAAGCTTGCCGCCGGTAAGCAGCATGGAGCCATTGTAAAAATAAGGATCGCCAAACCAACTGTAGTCCATATAGCCGTCAAACACTACCTCGTTTGCAGCGCTCGACGCGTCAAACGCATCCATGGGGTGAGGGGTCGGAGAGGGCTTAACGATAGTCTGCGGCGCGGGCGTGGGGGAACCAAAGCCCTTATATTCTATGCCTACCAGGGATAGCAAGCGAGGCAGGGCGACAAAAATAAACAGACAGACTACACCGACGATACCCAAAATGGTTCCGAGCAAAGCCAGAATAGGACCGAGGTTGCCCGAACGAATCTTGGAAGAACGTCTGCGCCTGCTCCCGCGGCTTTTTCGGCGCCATTTATCTGTAGCACGCTTACGCATTCGACAAATCTCCACATTTCATATGTTAAGTATAACATAATGCGCTAATCGCTTTCAATGAAAGAAAAGATGAAAATGGGCGGGAAGGAAGAAGAAAAAAAGGAATGTAACAAGAAAAAAGCAAGGATAGTTTCCTCGCTTTTCTCTTGCAAAATAGAAGCCGGAGCCGGAACAAGCAGACTCCCCAAACGGCTCCTCGCTCTTTTAGTGCGTCCGGTTATAAGCTTCGATACCCATGGCTAAAAGATCCATCGCTCTTGCAAGGTCGGACTGCTTGAGCACATAGGCGAGGCGCACTTCGTTCTTGCCCTTTCCTTTCGTTGCGTAAAAGCCTTCGCCGGGAGCAAACATAACGGTTTCGCCCTTGTCATGAAAATCGGTAAGAAGCCATTGCTGAAATTTATCAGTATCGTCTACCGGGAGCTTTGCCATTACATAAAACGCGCCTTTGGGCCTTTCGCATACTACGCCGGGGATCGCGATCAGTTTGTCATAGATAGTATCGCGGCGCTTTTTGTATTCCTCGCGAACGGCTTTGAAATAGCTGTCGTCAACGGTGTAGAGCATGGCGGAGGCAATCTGATCAAGCGTTGCGCAGCTTAAACGCCCCTGAAGGAATTTCATGATCGCGTTTTGCAGCTCCTTGTTTTTGGTAATCAAGGCGCCGACGCGCGCGCCGCAGGCAGAAAAACGCTTGGAAACGGAATCGATTACAACGGCGTTGTCCTCAATGCCTTCAAGCTGACCGATGCACAGAAGCTCTTCACCGCCATATACGAACTCACGGTAGACCTCATCGCCGATCACAAAGAGATTATGCGCTTTGGCTACATCTGCGATGATGCGCATTTCATCCTTGCTTAATACAACGCCGGTCGGATTTCCCGGGTTTGTAAAGAGAATGGCGCGCGTGTTTTCATTGACGAGCGCTTCAAGTCTGTCCTTGAACGCATACTTATAGCCTTCCTCAGGCGTAGTGGGCAAAGGACGGATCGAGCCGCCGCAGGAGCTGATAAAGGTATTGTAATTAGGATAGAATGGCTCTGGCACGATCACCTCTGAGCCGGGATCAAGAATGCACATCATAAGGATCTGCAAAGCTTCACTACCGCCCGTCGTAATGGCAATGTCGGAGCTGGCATATTCGATGCCGATGCGATGATAGTATTTCTTGATCGCCTCGATCATCTCGGGAATACCGGGGGAAGGCGCGTATTCCAGCACCGGGTTTTTGAAGGCGGCGGCAGTTTCAAAGAAAACCGGAGGTGTTTGAATATCGGGTTGGCCGATATTCAAATGATAGATCTTCACACCTTTTTTTTCAGCGTCTACGGCAAATGGCGCGTACTTGCGCATGGGGGAGAGACTGCACCGCTGTACGTTTTGAGAAATTCTCATGTCTTTTTCCTCCTGTTTGATATGTTGTGCTGGTATTGTTATGAAACACGATGCGCAATAGAACTGGGGAACCTGATATATTAATTATAATAAACTCACCAGACCAAAAACAATATACTTTATAAAATTTAATATGCAAAGTTATATACAAAAATGAAAGCGGACGACAGGAAGCCGTCCGCTTGACATTACAGGTGATAAAATTATGACGCGCTGGTGGGTTTGGGGAGCGAGGGGTCGCCGGTTCCACGCGTGATCTCAGAGGTTACTGCGCGGTAAGAATCGGTATAGAGCAGTTCGCCGCTGGCAAATTCGCCATTTACATATTTATCGCGGTATGCTTCTGCCTTATAGCCCTTACGTCCTTTGATCGTGGTTTCCTCATAGCCGGTGGGCCAATTCAGATTTTCCGTGACAATAGCTTCGCCGGGCTCAATAGTTTCGATAATTTCGCCGCGCGTTTTATAGGTGACGCCGCTTTCAAGCGGTTCGCCGTAAATAGAAATTTTCATCAGCTTGTTCTCCTGATCGCAATCTGCGAAAATGAAAAGCGGAGCGTTTGTGTTGTTGATGAAGTTCAGACTCTTTCCGCTTTCCGCGCTGCCGGTGACCGTTGAATCCAGACCGTAATCCGCGTAACTTGACGGCCAAGAATGGTGGTAGCGCTCGGTGATTTCGATTTCGGAGCCTGCGCACAGCAGCGCGTTATAAAGCGTGGTGGAAACCTGACAGATTCCGCCGCCCGCCTGCATTTCATAAGAATTACCGTTTACGATGCCAGGCGCAAGCGGCCAGCCGCCGGCCTCTGTGCGCGGACCGATAAAGGCGTTGAAGTTGAATTCCTCACCAACGGCTATACAGACACCGTTGAGCAGGGTCGAGGCTTTTTGTATGTTGCCGACACGGTTTGCGTTGCGAAGGCTGCTACTTTTTCCAAAGTCGGTCTGCCATTGAGAACGAAGCTGCGTATTGGCCTTAACCCATTCTATATCATGCGACGGCTTAATCGTTTTAAGCTCGGGCGTAAGAGAAACCGAATACGAGCCGTTTTCAAGCGCGGCTTTTATCTCTTCACAAAGGGCGTCCTCGTCCAGCAGATGACCGTCCGTACCATCATGATAAATAAATGAATGCGTCGTTGACCAGGAGTCGGCTTCCGCATAAGGCTCCACGGGTTGCGTACCCATATGCGAGGCTATTTTCGCAATGCTCTCGTGCAGCTTTGCTTCGGTGGCAATAAACCCTACGGTATAGCTTTTCCCTTTGCTGGTAAGCTCTGAAAGCATGGCATCATTGTCGGCTTTTGTATCGCTGCGCCCAAGGAGCATAGCTTCTTCAAGCGTCTGATCCAAGGTGGACACGGCGCCTATATCGGCTGCGTTAAGAAGCCATAACGTGCTGCCATGGATGACGCGGATGTTGAACGATTGGATGTCGGCGGTGACGGAAGGAAGGAGCTTTTGACGCGCCTGCTCATAGGTCATGTTGCCGATATCAATGCCGTTTATGCTGATTCCGCTGAAAAAAACGCCGCTGTCGAGCACAGTATTAAGCTCCTGCTCGTCGGGTTTATTGACATATCTGCTTTTTATAAAAAGCAGAATGAAGAATAAAAGCAGACTGCAGACGCTGATAAGTCCCAGTATAAAGATGCGGCGCATAGCGGTACTGTGACGCGCGCGCGCGTGAGCGCCGGCGCTGCGCGCTGCGGCATTCTCTCGTATACTGGATGTGGTACGTTGTTTGTACTGAGGTACGTTTTGCATGATCTTCTCCTTTATATAACACATTACAGTATAGCGTATAAAACGAAAAGGGACAAGTTGTGCCGCAAAATGCCGATGTTTTTTTACAATTTCGTGTTCTTGTTATTATTTAACGCTTCATGTATAATTAG
This sequence comes from uncultured Oscillospiraceae bacterium, assembly GCA_964573365.1. Classification (GTDB taxonomy): domain Bacteria; phylum Bacillota; class Clostridia; order Christensenellales; family CAG-138; genus JAQVRG01. The sequence goes on along the minus strand of CAZNJN010000012.1, from coordinate 14,198 downwards.
CCTGTGTTATTATGAACTGGGTACAGGCGAGAATGACTTTTTAACCGTATGCGATATGCGGTTACGATAAAGAATAATTATGTAAAATAAGAAAGTGAGAAACAATTTGGCAAAGAACAAACTCAAGATCATTCCGCTTGGGGGTATGGGCGAGATCGGAAAAAACATGACCGTATTTGAATACGGCAAGGACATGATCGTCGTAGACTGCGGACTATGCTTTCCGGACGAGGACATGCCGGGCATCGATCTGGTGATCCCCGATATGGAATATGTACAGCAGAATGCCACGAAGCTGCGGGGCTTTCTCATTACGCACGGGCATGAGGATCACATCGGCGCGCTTCCCTACGCGCTAAAGCAATTTGACGTACCCGTCTACGGAACGGCGCTCACGATGGCGCTTGTCGAGCATAAGCTGGAAGAAGAACACATGTCCGCCGCGAATTTGAAGGTTGTAAAACCCGGCGATGTGGTGAATCTTGGATGCTTCCGCGTGGAGTTTATCAAAACCAGCCATTCGATCGCGGGCGCCGTTGCGCTTGCGATCAATACACCCATCGGCACGGTGATCCATACGGGCGATTTTAAGGTAGACTATACGCCCATCGACGGCGAACCTATCGATATTAAGCGCTTTGCCTACTACGGCTCAAAGGGCGTGCTTGCTTTGATGTCGGACAGCACCAATGTAGAGGTTCCCGGACACACGCAGTCTGAACGCGAGATCGGGAAGACCTTTGAACACTATTTCGACATTGCCAAGGGTCGTGTTATCGTGGCTACCTTTGCAAGCAATATTTATCGTATTCAGCAAATCGCGGATGTGGCGATTTCGCATGGACGAAGCATTTGCTTGCAGGGACGAAGCATGATTACGATTGCGGAGATCGCCACCAAGCTGGGCTATTTGAATATCGCGAAGGAAAAACTCGTAGAACTGGACAAGGCGGGCAAGCTGCCCCCCGAAAAGGTATGCGTCATAACGACCGGCACACAGGGCGAACCTATGAGCGGGCTTACCCGTATGGCAAACGCTTCGCATAGACTTATCATAGGAGAAGGCGATACGGTGATTATCTCCGCATCGGCAATTCCGGGTAACGAAGTGGGCATTTCACGGGTGATCAACAATCTCTGCCGCAACGGAGCGCGCGTCGTCTATAACCGTATGGCGGACGTGCATGTGACGGGACATGCGCAAAAGGATGAGCTGAAGCTTATGCTGATGCTCACAAAGCCAAAATTCTTTATTCCGGCGCACGGCGAATACCGGCATTTGCATTATCATGGCGATCTTGCCGAAGAGATGGGTGTGGAGCGGAAAAACATCTTTATTGCCGATACGGGCGACGTTGTGGAGCTCACGCGTGATTCCGGCCGCATGGTGGATACCGTTCCGGTAGGCGCGGTGATGATCGACGGCAGCGGCGTAGGCGATATCGGAAGCGTAGTCTTGAAGGACAGGAAGCTTCTTTCTGAGGACGGATTGTTTACCGTGGTGATGGTGCTGAATAAAAAGACGGGACAGATGATGGCGCCGCCGGAGATCCTTTCACGCGGTTTTGTCTATGTGAAGGATTCCGAGGAACTGATCAACGCCGCAAAGACGATGGTTTCGGCGCTTGCCGCCCAGTTTGAAAAGGCGCATCGCTCGGAATGGGCGTCGATCAAAAATACGATCCGCAGCACGCTGCGCAATTATCTTTATAAGGAAACGGGACGCAGACCGATGATCCTGCCGATAACAATCGATATAGAGGTAAAAAAAGAATGAGCACCATTTACGACGGCGCGCACGCGCTGGCAAAATCTCTTCGTGAGAGCGAAGAATACGGCGCCTTTAAGCGCGCAAAGGAAAACGCCTTTCAAAATGAAACGACCAAGGGCTTGCTAAAGCAGTATCACCAAATGCAGCTTCAGGCGCAGGCGGCCATGCTTTCAGGCAATAAAAATGAAGAATGTATGCAGCATTTGCAAAAGCTTGGCGAGCTTTTACAGATGGACGCCAAGGCAGCGGAGTATTTGATGGCGGAATATCGGCTTAGTAAGCTTTTGAGCGATGTTTACAAAATACTTGGGGAAGCCATTGATGTGGATCTGAGCGCACTGGAGGGCTAGAGCTTTGGAAAGAATGCCGATGGATCGCGAAGAAAGAGCAAAAAAACGCCGCAGAAGAGATGCGTGGCGTAAGCTCTGGCATATTGTGCGCCCCTTGCTGATTGCAGCGATCAGCCTATGTATTTGCGTGGTGCTTTTGCAAAAAACTGTGGGAAAGGTGCTTGATAAGTTCCTTTTTCCGGTGGACAGCGGGGACGCTACGCCTATTACAATTACGATCAACAGCGGCAGCGGCGCTTCTGCGATCGGCAAGCTGCTTTATGAAGCGGGCGGCGTTGATGAAAACGGTGAACCGCTTCAGCCCGGACTTATCAAAAGCAAGGCGGTATTTAAGGTCTATGTTGATTTTACGGGAAAGGCGAGCAAGCTTCGCGCGGGTACTTATGTGCTTTCCCGCAATATGGATATTCCCCAGATTGTCGATATCATTTGTCAGGGCAATCCTCCAAGGGAAACCGTGCGCTTTACAATCGCAGAGGGCACCGATGTGGAGGGCGTGGCGGCCAAGCTGAAGGAACAGGGAATTTTGAAGGATGACAAAGAATTTCTTGAGCTGTGCAAAACCGGCGAGGCATTTAAGGAATACTCGTTTGTGAAGGCAGTAATTGATGAACAGTCGCAAAGCGGTCAGCAGCGCGATTATGCTTTGGAGGGGTATCTGTTCCCAGACACCTATGAGATCTACGCAGACGCCTCCGCAAAGGCGATCATCAATAAAATGCTGATGCAGTATTTAGCCGTGTTTAACGACGAATACATAGCTCGTGCGCAGGAGCTGGGACTTTCCATCGACGAGGTGACGAAGATGGCAGCCTTGATCGAAAAGGAAGCAAAGCAGGCTTCTGATTTTCCAAAGGTGTCGGCGGTATTGCACAATCGGCTCGCGGCGGACATGCCTATGGAGACAGACGCTTCCCTGCGATATATTTTCAAGCTGAATACCTTGAGCTGGACGCAGGAGCAACGCGAAACCCCCTCCCTGTACAATACGCTCAACCATACGGGTCTCGGTCTTGGACCAATTACGAATCCGGGCAAAACGGCCATCGAAGCCGCACTTTATCCCGATGAGGAAATGAGGAGTGAAAACTACTTGTTCTTCATTTTGAAATACGGCTGGTCGGGAGAGCTGGCTTATGCCAAGACGAACGAGGAGCATAACGAAAACATCGAAAAGTACAAACAATACTGGTCGGTGAAGGAAAAGCCAGAGGGCTTTTCACAAAGCGAATAGATCAGATAAAAAACATCGGAGGAAAAGTAATTATGGCAACACCACACATTAACGCAAAACCGGAAGATTTCGCCCCTACCGTCCTGATGCCGGGCGATCCTTTGCGCGCAAAATTCATTGCGGAAACCTTTCTTAAAGACGCGGTACTGGTAAACAATGTACGCGGCGTTCAGGGTTATACCGGAACCTACAGGGGAAAACGCGTTTCCGTAATGGCTAGCGGCATGGGTATGCCGAGCATAGGCATTTATTCTTATGAGCTGTTCAATTTCTTTGGAGTAGAAAACATTATCCGAATCGGGTCGGCAGGCGCGATCAGCGCCGATCTGCCGCTTCGCTCTATCGTTATCGGTATGAGCGCAAGCTATAACAGTTGCTTTGACAAGCAGTATAATCTGCCGGGTACCTTCGCGCCGACAGCGAGCTTTGAGCTTTTAATGAAGGCTGTTGAAGCTTCAAAGAAGCTGAATATTCCCGTGACGGTGGGCAGCATCCTTTCCAACGATTTATTCTATGACGATCAGAGCCGCACGATGGAGTGGCAGAGAATGGGCATACTGGCGGTCGAAATGGAGAGCGCCGCGCTGTATATGAACGCCGCCCGAGCCGGAAAAAAAGCGCTTTGCATTTGCACGATTTCTGACAGCATCGTAACGGGCGAAGAATGCAGCTCGGAGGAAAGGCAGAACAGCTTTACCCAAATGATGGAGCTTGCGCTGGAAATGGCATAGGGCGATAAGCAGAACTAAGAATAACCAAAGAAAAAGCAGGGCTTCGGGCGCGGTTGAACCGCGCCCGTTTTGGTAAAAAGTGTTGCACAGAATGTGAACTTGTGTTATTGTATACATATATGCAAAGAATATACCATATAGCTGAATAACAGGAGGAAACAACATGAAAAAGCTTCTCGCACTTGCCCTTGTGCTGTGTATGGCGCTCTCCCTTACAGCTTGTGCCGGCGGCACGGCGCAAACACATCGCCTTGTTATGGTCACGGGCGGTGATGCCGGAACCTATTATGCCTTTGGCGGCGTTATTGCAAACGTACTTACCGAGAACATTGATAATGTCGAAATTACGGCGACGACTTCGGGCGCTTCCGCTGCAAATGCCCGCTCCTTGAACAACAAGGAAGCCGATCTTGCCATTTTGCAAAACGATGTTCTTGCTTATGCTGTAAACGGCACGGATTCTATGGCTGAAGACGGTGCGATGCCCCAGCTTCGCGCGATCGCGTCCCTCTATCCCGAGGCTGTGCAGCTTATTGCTACCAAAGCAAGCGGGATTCAGAATGTGCAGGATCTTAAGGGCAAGCGCGTCTGCGTGGGCGACGCTGGTTCCGGTTCAGAGGTTAACGCCAAACAGGTGCTTGAAGCCTGCGGCTTGAGCTATGATGACTTTGAGGTGCAGTACCTCAGCTTCTCCGAAGCTTCTACCGCTATGCAAAACGGTACGGTGGACGCGGCGTTCAACACCTCCGCAATGCCTAACTCCGCAATTACCGAGCTTGCAAATTACACGGATATCGTTGTTGTGCCGATTGACGGCGAATATGCCGACGCTTTGATCGCCAAGTACCCCTTCTACGCAAAGACGACGGTCACAAAGGACATCTATGGCACTGATCAAGACGTGGAGAGCGTAGCCATGATGGCGATTCTCGCCTGCACAGAAGAATTGGACAGCGAGGTTGTCTACAACATTACCAAGCAGCTCTTTGAGCAGAACGCCGCCCTGAGCGCGCATGTACGCGGCAAAGACGTAACGCTTGATACCGCGCTTGACGGCGTGACCGTTTCTTTCCACGAAGGCGCTCTCAAATACTATAAGGAAAAAGGGCTTAATGTTGGTTAATGTTCGGCAAGCTGCAAAAGAAAGATAAAAAAATACAGGGGAGCATCATCGTTCCCCTGTTTCTTCTTGTCTGTATACTGCTTCTATGGATTCCCTATAAAGACGCAATCGTAATCGAAAACTATAGAAGCGGCAGATGGCTTAGGGTTTTGCCGGTTCAAAAAGAGGAAAGCTTTTCCATTCGTTACACGCATTCGGTAAACCTCTCTGATGTGACCGATACGCTTGAATGGACGGGAGAAGAATTGATACTTCGCACTTCGCTTTTCACATCCTTTGGCGCGGGAATCCCCGTTCCCGCCGATGGTATAGGAACAAATATAACGAATACGGAAGACGGCTTTCTGCTTGAGGGGATCGACAAAGTGCAGGATAATAATCAAATTTTAATCATGCTCCAGCAGGTTCCCAACCATCATATTATGTATAGAACTCAAGAAATATCATTGCTGGATATGGCCGGCTCGGGCGCTCTGCTCAAGCTGTGCGTTCGGCCAGTATCCGCATTTGCACTGCTGTTCTATTCTTAAAGGATATACCATTATTCAACCGCAAGGAGAAAGCTATGGCGTTATTTAAGAAAAAAGACAAACAAGATTCACATGAAGTGAAACTGAGCATCGATACGGCGGGTCTTAGCGAAGCGGAAGTCGCGGCGCTGGAGGCGGAGGCTGTTCTTGCCAAATATGACAGAGAATCCGCGTTTCGCAACAAGCTCCCCAAGGGGCTCACGCTATTTATTTCTGCCGTATTGATCCTGTTTTCCCTTTTCCAGATTTACACGAGCATCTGGACGATTCCCGCGCAGCAGCTTCGTCCCATCCATTTAGCATTTACGTTATTTTTGGCGTTTTTGCTTTATCCGGCGCAGCGCGTTATGCGCAAGGATCGAATCGAATGGTATGACATCGTATTTGCTTTGCTGGCACTCTTTGTCGTACTCTATATTCCGTTAAATTACGAATACATCATTAAGAATGTAGGTAATTATAAAACGATTGACATCGTGATCGGCGTGATCGGCATTCTGCTCTTGATGGAAGCCTGCAGACGCGTCGTCGGCATACCGATTCTGGTCATCGTCATCCTGTTTCTGCTCTACGCAAAGTTTGGCAATCTCATTCCCGGTTCCTTTGGTCACAGAGGCTATTCGATTCGTCAGATTGTAAATCATATGTATTATACCTTGAGCGGCGTATTTGGAACGCCCCTTGGCGTAAGCTCAACCTTTATCTTTCTGTTTATCCTCTTTGGCGCGTTTCTTGAAAAGACGGGCGTGGGCAAGCTGTTTATCGATCTTGCCAACGCAATCGCGGGACGGCGCGTCGGCGGCCCGGCAAAGGTTGCCGTTATTTCTTCCGCTTTACAGGGGACGGTTTCAGGCAGCTCCGTCGCCAACACGGTAAGCACAGGTTCCTTCACGATTCCCGCCATGAAGAAGCTGGGCTATAAGAATGAATTTGCGGGCGCAGTCGAAGCCGCCGCTTCGACGGGGGGACAGCTCATGCCCCCGATTATGGGCGCTGCGGCCTTCCTTATGGCGGAAAGCACCGGCTTTACTTACGCGCAGGTCGTAAAATCGGCAGTCATACCTGCTATCCTCTACTTCGCGGGAATTTTGATCAGCGTACACCATGAAGCGCGAAAGATCGGCTTAAAAGGTATGCCGGCGGAGGAGATACCTAAAATGGGACAGATCATGAAGGAGCGCGGTCATTTGCTGCTGCCGCTTGCTTTTATGATCTACATGCTCGCAAGCAGAGTGACACCCACTTATGCGGCGCTTGGTGCAATTATAACTTCCCTGATGGCATGCAGCATACAGTGGCTCACGATTGCACCAGTGGCGGTCATGATCGTCGCGATGCAGCTTAACGTCCATTTTACCATATATACTCTGTATGCGATCGCGCTCTGGCTCTTGATCTGTCTGCTGCGCTTTATTCGCGTATATGCTAAGCGCGGCGAGCGGAAAACCCCCGCTACCACATATGACATGGTAAAGGAAGCGCTTCGTTTTGATCCGATGGATATTGTTGACGCGCTGCAATCCGGCGCGAGAAACGTGCTGGGCGTGGCAATCGCCTGCGCGATGGCAGGAATGATCGTCGGCACAGTGACCTTGACCGGCTTGGGCTTAAAGTTTGCGACGGGTTTGGCACGAGTGGCGGGCAACAATTTGTACCTGCTCCTGTTCCTCACGATGCTTTCTTCGATCATACTCGGCATGGGCGTACCGACAACAGCGAACTATCTGATTACCTCAACGATCTGTGCTCCGGCGATTATATCGATGGTTTGCGGTATGCGCGGCGTTGATCCAAGCAATGCCACGATGGCGATTGTGATGAGCGCGCACTTGTTTGTGTTCTACTTTGGTATTATCGCGGATATCACACCACCGGTAGCTTTGGCTGCTATGGCGGGAAGCGCGATAGCGAAAGGAGAGCCGTTTAAGACAGGTGTAACAGCTACGCGTATTGCGATAGGCGCTTTTATCGTTCCGTATATCTTTGTGCTTAATCCTGCGATGCTGATGATCGATACGACCTTCTTGGAGGTTGCGCAAAACGTACTCACCGCCCTGCTTGGCATGTATGCGCTATCGGGTGGACTTGCTGGCTTTGTGCAGGATCGCTGTACCTGGTACGAACGCATCCTCCTCATCGGCGGCGGTCTTGGCATGATTATTCCCGGTACGCTGACGGACGTTGCAGGACTTCTGCTAGTCGGGAGCATCATCGCAGTGCAGACACTGCGCGTAAAAAAACGCGAAGCAAAAAAAGTATAAGCGCTATTCACTTATAAGATAAACAGGCTCTCCGCATCTATGTGCGGAGAGCCTTTGCTGTAGCAATACATAAAAAGCTTACTTCTTGGCGGCTTATTGATCTAAGCTGGCTGTCCAATAGCGGTTGTTGTACAGATCGCTTAAACAATAGGTGACCTTGCAGGGCTGATCGCCGATGGTAACATTGCTGATCTGAAGCTCATTGCCAAGTATCATTTGTTCACCCAGCTTATAGCTGTCCTGATACTGTCCTTGATAATCATAATAGTCGCAGAGAAAATCGATCGTGTCGCCCTTTTGCAGCTGGATCATGCCCTTGGCAAGCGCATCGGTCTCATCGGAGGCATAGATGATTTTTGCGCCTAAGACGCTGCCCTTCGGGTTCTTATCGGTGAACTGCAGCAGCAGCTCGACGCGCTCTCCATTGAGCAAAGCCGGTACGCGTCCGTTGATGATATAGCTTCCGTCGTCGTTTCGCGTTTCGTCGATCATATAATAGCTGACGATCTGCCCGTTAATGGCGATCCAGGTACGATCGTAATCCATCACCAGCTCAAGATCATCATCCCAACTATAGGTATTATCCATACCCAGATCGATATAGCCTGCACCGTCATCCAAGAAAACGTTAAGCTCGACGTTTTGTATGAGTTTCCACTGCGCGTCGGAAAGCTTGAGTACATAGCCGTCGTTTTTCTTGGTTGGAACAAGGGCAGAGGCATCGATGCGATTTTCATCATAGTAGGAAGCGGAGCGCAGCATACGATCGGTGTCCAGCCAGCTTGTGAGACTGCTATCACCGCCAAGCAGCGCGCCCAGTACACTGCTGTAGCCGCCGCCGAAATCGGAGGATTGATTGGAGTAGGTCTCATTGCCCAAGATAGAGCCTAATGCGCTCCCTGTGGAGGAGGAGCCAAGCTCATTGGCAAGATAGCTTTGCAGTACGCTTGTCAATATGCTTGATCCGCTTGCCGATGTGCTTTGAGAGTAGCTCCCGCTTGTTCCGCCGCTGACATTTTCGCTGCCAAGAATGCTGCCGAGCAGATCGGTATAGGACGAATCGCTGCCAAAGAGCGTGGTAAGCGGAGAACTGCTGCTGCCGGAAGCGATTTGTCCGCCTGCGGCAAGACTTGCAAAGCTCCGGATGCAGTCGGTGTAGCTCTTATCCATTTCGATGCTGTCGTAAAGGTTGAGCGCCTCATTGACGGAGCTGAGTTTTCCGTAAGGAAAATAAATGGACAAGCCATTGGAACGCGCCATGCCTGAAGAATGCTTATTGTATTTTACGCAGCCCCGCAGCGCTTTTGAGAGTGCTTTAGAGGGAGCTGTGGCGATTTGATCGCATAGATCGATCAGATCGATCTGGTTGATATTGGAGGATTCAGCAAATTCGCGCGCATCGCTGCGGGCATTGGAAACACGCCGGTAATCCTCTGAATCCAATAAGCCGATGGTGTCCTTGGCAAAGGCGTTGAAGGCTTCAGGAACCGTGCCGCTCAGTTCGGAAAGATCCACGATAGAGAGCGTTGTGTCGGAAGTAGAGGCCTGCTTTGCCGAAGCGCTGATAAAATCATCGATGATGTTTTGACCGATCTCTACAGTGGGCATGGAGGTATTATCGGCAAGCTTACTTAGCCAGTTCGTATAGTACCAGCCGCAGCCGGGTTCCGTTTCTTCCGACGCAATGAGATAATCCGCATAACGCTCGGCAACTATGGCGGTTTCATAATTTGCCATCAGGCAGGCGTCAAAGCCGATGAAATCGAACTTGCAGCCGGCGCCTTTTAAGGCGGCGTTCAGCTTGTCGAGCGTCATGGAGGTTCCCGCGTATTTCTCGTCATAACCATAGCCGCTAAGACTGCCGCCGCCGTGATCCCACAGAATCAATGCGTTTCGATCTGCCGGAAAGTTACCGGAACAGTATTGAATAAAACTGGAAAGCGTTTTTGCATTGGTCATAGCCGAACTTCCCAAGTCGGATTCAAGACACACGAACTCGCCATTCTTGATTTGATAGATCTGATTGCTGCGGCTTGAAATTACGCTGTTCTTCCATTTCTTAGCGCCGCCTGTTTCTATAAGAATGTTGACCTTGCTATTGAGACTGCTGTGCAGCATTTCGTTAAGATCCGAGGTTGCCATACCGTAGTTGGATTCAAGATCCGTACCGCACATATAGACCATGATGGTATAGCTGTCCTTGCCGCCGCCCCGGATCGTTGTATACTTATCGCGCGCTTGATTTGCGACGGTATAATCAGCGTCGCTTTGCTGCACGCTCTCGCTTGCGATGGGCGTCTGTTCTTCCATTCCGCCGCCGAATGCCGATTCGATCGTCGTATCGGAATAATCACTTTGGAACTGGTCAAGGATACCCCCGCCTGAACGGCATTGCTTAAACAGCCAGATCGCCGCAATGATAAGCAGCACGATAAGCAGCAGCTTTCCAAGACTGAAGCCGCCCTTCTTTTTACCACCGCCGCCTGCCATGCTTGCCGCGCCAAGTCCCAAAAGCAGGCCTAAAAGATTTCCGCTAGAGCCGCTTGATCGATTTGAGCCGGAACGAGCACTTCCGCCGTCACCGCGTCCGACGGGACCGCTGCCGATCCCGCTTCCTCGCCTGTATGCGTTATTTCCCCCGGCGCCAACGTGTTTTTCACGGCCGCCGGAGCCAGTTTGTCTTTGCATCGGCTACCTCCGTATTGCGAATAAGCTAAATTTTTATGACCCAATTATATCATAAAAAAGCGCTTATGAGGTTTTATGACGAAAAAAAGCGGAACGCGGTCAGCATCCTTGAAAAACGGAGCGTGATTGTCCGCGATGGAAATTGTGCTTTTGCGTGAATTGACGGCAAGGGCTATTCTTGATAAAATAATCATATTGTGGATTAGGGAAGAGAATCCTTGATTCAAACTGGAGGATAATCCGTGAAGCAATGGCAAAAAATGACGGCGTACTTTTTGGCTGCGATCCTGATCACAGCGGCCGCCACAGCCGCGATAACGGCTACGCTGATTAAGCATAATAAAGAAAATACGGTGGAGATGCAGATGGACGAATACGCATCCATACGGGAGCTGTTCGTGCTGGACGAGATCATCGATACCGCGGAAGAAAGGGCGCTGCAGAAGCTGCCCGATCGTAGTTCGATGGTGGAAAAAGCGGCAAAGGGGATCGTTGCGTCATTTGACGATCCATATGCCGCTTATTATACGAGTGAAGAATACGAGGATTACCTTGCCAATGTCAATGGCACATATACGGGAATAGGACTCTTGCTTGGGCAACCCGGCAGCGACGGCGCTATGGTGTTGGACGTCTATGAAGGCTATTCCGCAGAGCTTGCCGGTATCATGGTGGGCGATACAATCATATCGGTCAACGGCACAAGCGTTGCTAAAATGACGCTTGAGGAAATTTCGAGCGAGATCGACGCCGAAGCGGGTACAAAAACCCTGCTTGAGATTATGCGCGAAGGGCAACTGCTCAGCTTTGAAGTGGAAAGCACAATGGTGAGTATGAGTCAGGTTTCCTCCGCGCTTTTTAATGAACGGACGGCTTATATCCGTATTTGCCGCTTTACAGGAAATTGTGTGAGTGAATTTGCGGCGGCACTGAAGGATAAAACGGAGAGGGGGATGCGCTCACTTGTGATCGATCTTCGCAACAACCCCGGAGGTTCACTTGAAAATGTGGTAAGCATTGCCGATACGCTGCTGGGAGACTGCCAAATTGTCAGCATAAAGGATAAGAATGGCAGCGAGCAGATCTATAAAGGAAAGGGAAAGGGCGTAAGCGTACCGATCGCGATTCTCGTCAATGAAAATTCGGCGTCGGCAAGCGAGATCCTCGCTGCCGCCGTGCAGGATAATGACGCCGGCACGATTGTGGGTATGCGCACCTACGGAAAAGGAATCGTACAGACCACGATGAAGCTATCGGGCAATAACGGATGGCTCAAGCTTACGACGGAGGCCTACTATACGCCAAACGGCAGCAGCATTAACGGTATAGGGATAACGCCCGATCTGGAGGTTGACCTTCCGGATGAGCTGAAGGGGTCTTCCATCGAAAAGCTGGATCAGGAGGACGACGCGCAGCTTTGGGCCGCGCTGGACTGCGTGCGTGATCAGGCGAACGAAAACGACGCGCAGTAGCAGAAATGTTAATGAATATAAATGTTAAATAATAAAGAGGAGCGATGGCTCCTCTTTATTCTGTCTGCATGTGTTATTTTTCGCCCCGACGAAAGAGCAGAGTAATGCCCCAAATTCCCGCGATGCCCACCAGAGCATAAACGATACGGGAGAGGACGGACATATCCCCAAAGAGTGTGGCTACAAGATCAAAACGGAAAAAACCGATCAATCCCCAGTTTAGGGCGCCAATTATAATTAGAATCAATGCTGCCGTATCCATATTGAACTCCTTTTTCGTGATGAGATTAGCTTGTACGGATCAGCAAAAATAATGAGCGTTATTTTTTCTTTTCTTCTGGAAAAATCTGTATTTCAAATCGGTCGAAATTAACGGCTTCGAGAAAATCGTCCGGCTTGAACACGACCCTCGAAAAATGTTTCAGATCGTTTTCGTGCTTGCGAAGGATAACCGGACGCGACAGATCCAGTGGTTTACATAAGACGCCGATAATTTCGCCCCAATCCGCCACCTCCGTCATGGATTGCGGGAAGCTCTGCGTTGTTTCGCCTGTGATGCGATGGTCATTGTGGACGGTAGCCCAAATTTTCATATTCTATCCTTTCCGGGTAAAAAGAGGAGGCAGTACGTTCATACTGCCTCCTTCGCATAGGAAGCTTATTTTGTAATGTACTGCGTCGCGACAAAGCCGATCAAGCCATTGACCTCCACCATGCTCCAATCGGAACCGGCGTCTTTAATATAGTTAATCGACGTTCCTTTGGGGAGCTGGGTGAGGATCTCACCGGAGGTCGAGGAAGTGCTGCGGAGCTTGAGATTATCGGTATTGACAGTCGCGCTGGTCGTCCGGTAATCGGCGGCGCTTGCGACGATGCGCAAATACTGTGCGGAAGCATAGGCTTCAGCATTGTTATAGACGATCTTCGCCCAGCCGTTTCCGGCGTCCTCCATGATAACATAGACCTTTGTGCAAAGCGGAAGCTGGCCAAGCGCGTTGCCGGTCTGCGCCGCCTGATCGCGCACGTTCAGATCGTTGGTCGAAGCATAGGCGACAGCCGTCGCGTTAGACGGGATCGTGCCGGGAGCTGCGGCAGGCGTGGCTCCGGCGGATGCGCCGGCGTCGCCCGCAGGCGCGGTTGAAGGCGCAGTTGCAGCGGCGCCGCTTGCGGGATCGGGATAATCGACGGTAAAGGTCTTGCGCGCAATTTGATAGCCGTTTTTGCGAGCCTCGACATTGACCTCCGACGAACCATAGCCGCTCACGGTATAGCTGCCGGCAAAGTTACCGGATTCGTCAAGATAGAGCTGCGTGTCATTTACGAATACCTCGGCGGTGGTATCGCCAACCATGCCGGCTACGTTGATATTGCCGTCGGCGGTTGAAACGCTCGCCGTGGTAGGATCGCTGAGCGTAAGATCAATGGTGGGCAAATCAATCACAATAGGCGTGCTAAACTCCACAGCCACCTCTTTGCCGTCCTTATCAATGACGGTAATATCGGGATATACCTCAATGGAAGCTTCCTCAACGGGCTCGTCGGGAATCCATATTTCCTTGGGGATACGGAGCTTGAGCGAACCGTCGGTGATGGGGTTTTCTTTTACGAGAGAACCCGCAGTGAAACGGACGGAGCATTTGTTTTTCGCATAGATCGTGATGATGTATGCGGGTTCGCCGTCTGCCGTCACGCCTTCTTCTATGGTGGCGGGTTTCGTGATGGGATTTTTGCTGAACAGACCGCCCAGGAAGGCCGGCTTGTCGCTGGAGGTGGAAGCAGACTGAGTCTCCGTTACGGCAGGCTTTTCGGAGGAGGCTTCGGTCTTTTTGTCCTTCGCGCGATTGGTGAAGAAAATAATCGAAAAGACCACGATCAAAACTACGAGAACGCCAGCCGCAATCCAGAAGAACAGCGTCTTCATATCGCGTGAACCGTCCTTACGTTTAACGCTGCGCCTGCGGGATTCGCCGCGGCCTGAATCCGCGCTGAAATAATCGTCGTCGGCGGGCTCGGCAAACTTTACGCCGTCACGATTTCC
>CAZNJN010000011.1:20161-25012 GCA_964573365.1 uncultured Oscillospiraceae bacterium | reverse complement strand
TTGCAAAAGTGTGCCATGCTAAAGGCGTGCTTTTCCACACGGACGCCGTACAGGCAGTGGGGCATATCCCGATCGACGTACATGCTATGGGGATCGATATGCTCTCCCTTTCCGCTCATAAGTTTCATGGACCGAAGGGCGTCGGTGTTCTTTACGTCAAGCACGGTTTACGCTTACCGAGCTTTATTATGGGCGGCGCGCAGGAAAAGGGACGCCGTGCGGGTACGGAAAACGTAGCCGGCATCGTGGGTCTTGGCGCGGCCATCCAGATCGCCACACAGGAAATGGAGCAAAACGTCAAGCGCATTACTCGTCTTCGGGATAAGCTGATGGCGGGTATAGAGGCCACTATCCCCGAGGTCAAGCTGAATGGACACAGGACGCGGCGGCTGCCGAACAACGTGAATTACAGCATCAAGTTCATTGAGGGTGAGTCCATTCTTTTGATGCTGGATCTAAACGGTATTGCGGCTTCCTCGGGTTCTGCGTGCACCTCCGGATCACTGGATCCCTCCCATGTACTTCTGGCGATGGGGCTTTCCCATGAGGTTGCGCATGGCTCGCTTCGATTGACGCTAAGTGATGAGACGAGCGAAGAAGAGATCGATTATGTGCTTGAAAAACTTCCGCAGATCGTAACGCGCCTGCGCGATATGTCCCCGCTGTGGAAGGATGGGAAGGGCGCATACCCGGATGTGGAATTCAGCTGCGCAAATTCGCACTAAAGGTTAATAAGCAAAAGGAGCAGAGCTATGTATACCGAAAAAGTATTGGATCATTTTGAACATCCCCGCAATATGGGAGAACTCAAGGATGCAAATGGCGTGGGTACCGTCGGCAACGCACGATGCGGCGATATCATGCAGATGTTTTTGAAGATCAACGACGATGGGATTATCGAGGATTGCAGCTTTAAGACCTTTGGCTGCGGCGCGGCGGTGGCGACAAGCTCCATGGCTACGGAGCTCATTAAGGGCAAGAGCATCACGGAGGCGCAGCAGCTTTCCAATTCGGCTGTGATCGAGGCGCTTGAGGGACTGCCGCCCCAGAAGATCCATTGCTCCGTGCTGGCGGAGGAGGCTGTAAAGGCCGCGCTGGACGACTATTATAAGCGCAAAGATGAAAATACTGAAAAAGAATGATAAAATAAAGGAATAAATTCACAGGATTAAGCATCGCTGCAAACGGCGGTGCTTTTTTCATGCTTTCCCTTTGATTCCAGCTTATTCTCCCGTTTACTTCTGCAAACAATAGTATCAAAACGAAAGGAGCACAAGCTTATGCGAACCTTAACCTTTGTGATCGGCGTGGCTGCGGGAATGACTGTGGCGGCGGCGGCACTTACCTCCATGTATCCCGATATTTCACGGAGAATGATGCGGGATGGGAGAAAAATGTGCCGTTATGGCAAGCGCGCGATCGAGAACATGTTCTAAAATGAAAAGGACGAGTCTGTGACTCGTCCTTTTCATGATTTTTGGCAAGATGCACAATTCTGTAACGAAATTGTACTGAAAAATCAGTTTTTCCACGCCTTTGGTATGATATTTTTATAAAAGAGTCAAAAACAAACAAATGAATCTGTACAAGGAGAAAAATAAACATGCCTAAAATAAAGAAAAGCTGGAAGCTGATTCTTGACGCGCTTCTTCTTCTGCTGCTGGTGCTTATGTATAAAAAAATGGCGATCAGTATGGCATTCCACGAGATCGGCGGCTTGGCGCTGATCGGACTTTTTGTGATCCATCATCTCTTTAACGGCAAATGGATCGTCGCCGTCAGTAAACGGCTTTTTGCGAAAGAAACGCCCGCTAAAACAAAGCTGCAATATATTCTTGCACTGCTACTGCTTGTGGATTTTCTGCTCATCGGTATTTCCGGTGCATTGATTTCCAAGGTGGTATTTAGCTTTAATATCCATGGCGGCGCATGGAAAACCATCCATTATTTCTGCTCGGCACTCGCGATTGTGCTTGGAGGCTTGCACCTTGGGCTGCATATGCAGTATTTATTCGGCTTTGTGAAAAAAAGCGTGTTGATGCGCGCTGTGGCGTTTACGCTCGCCGCCGTGCTAATTCTATTTGGCAGCTACAGCCTTACAAGCACCTCCTTCATAAGATGGCTTAGTATGCCCTTTAGCCAGAGCCAGACGCCGACAGAGCATATCGAGCATGGCAATGCTGGCGCCTTGGAAGAACCGCATGGGCAGGGACAAGGAAACGGACAAGGCCAAGGACAGGGAAAACGCGACGGAAGCGGAAAAGGTCAGGGTATGGGAAGAATGGAAGGCGAAGGAAAGGCGGGCAGCTTTGACTTTCGCAGCATTCTGCTCTTGATCGCCAACTATGTTTCGATTGCCTTTTTATTCGCTTTTGTCGCCTATGGGACACAATGGATCATCAAACGCAAAACGGATAAGACATGCACAGGCGAAAACCGATAAATATTTCAGCATAGCGAGTATATTCATTGAAATTTATATTTTGCTAGGGTATACTAACAGTAAAGGGAGGTGTATATATGGACGGAAATACCAACGAGACCATGCGCTTTAGTATACCCAAGGAAAAGAATAAAGCAAACGAGATATTGACGCATGTATATGCCGCCATGCGGGAAAAGGGCTACGATCCCGTCAACCAGATCGTGGGCTATCTGATTTCGGGCGATCCGACGTACATCACAAGTCATAACAATGCCCGCTATATGATTCGCCTTTTGGAACGGGACGAGCTGATGGAAGAACTGGTGCGCTCGTATATTGAACAAAACGAGATGGATCTTCAGCTTTACCGTCCGGATGAGCCGCCGCAATAAATTTTATAAGAGGAATACTGCTTTAAAGATTTGCTGGAGCGGGCATACTTGCTTATGCCCGTTCTTTTTACTGAAAAGGAGACGATATGCAAAGAGTATTGGCACTGGATGTGGGCGACAAGCGCATTGGCGTGGCAGTAAGCGATCCGCTTGGAATTACGGCGCAGGGACTTGAAACCTACACGCGCTGCCTAGATGATGAAAAGGACGCGAAATACATTCGTGAGCTTGCGGAAAAATATAAGCCGGTTCGCCTGCTTTTCGGACTTCCGCGCAACATGGATGGGAGCTATGGCTTTCAAAGCGAAAAGGTGCGCGCTTTCGCCGAAAGGGTGCTTGAAGGCTGGGATGGCGAGCATGTATTTTTTGATGAAAGACTGACCACCGTACAGGCGGAACGGGTGCTGCTCGAAGCCGAGATGGATTGGAGAAAACGGCGAAAGGTTATCGACAAGCTGGCGGCTGTCGTGATTTTACAAGGCTATTTGGCAACAAATCCAAAATTATAATCGGAGGCGCACATGGAAAATCAAATTGATCTTGATGACATCATCCTTCTTGACGACACGGGCGAGGAGGCGCATTTTTCGCATATTTTAACGTTTATCTATGAAAACGAACGGTATGTGGCTCTCGAACCGGTTGAGGAAGGCGCGGATACGGACGACGAAGAAGAGGCGGAGGTCGTTTTATTTCACATTACCAAGGACAAAGATGAGGATGTATATGAATCCATCGATAATGAAATTTTGCAAAACGAGGTATTTGACGAGTTTTTGCGCTTGATGGATGAAGAACTGGAGGAACTCCCCCAAGAGGATCGCTAAAACGCGCGCCACGATCAAAAACAGAAAAAACACCGAAATAGATAAGTTTTTTTCAAACAGCTCTTGCCTCGCAAGAGCTGTTATGTTAAAATACCAAGCGTATGAGCATACGCGTGGAACGTATGACTACACACCTTTGCCGATCCCCGGTATCGTGCCTTGACATGGGTTTTCCGAGGGAAACGACGCAAAGGGAGGAATAAAAACGAGGAGGTATTTACTATGTCAGTTATTTCCATGAAACAGTTACTTGAAGCAGGTGTACACTTCGGTCACCAGACCCGTCGCTGGAACCCGAAGATGAAGGAATACATCTTCACCGAGCGCAACGGCATCTACATCATTGACCTGCAAAAGACCGTAAAAAAGGCTGAGGAAGCTTACAACTTCGTGCGCGATCTTGCTGTGGACGGCGAAACGATTCTTTTTGTCGGCACCAAAAAGCAGGCGCAGGAATCCATCGAGCAGGAAGCAAAGCGTTGCAGTATGTATTACGTCAATCAGCGTTGGCTGGGCGGCATGCTGACCAACTTCAAGACCATCCAGACCCGTATTGAGCGCCTGCGCAAGATCGAAAAGATGGAGGCCGACGGCGATTTCGCTTATCTGCCCAAGAAGGAAGTTATCAAGCTTCAGGCCGAGCGCGAAAAGCTGGAAAAGAACCTCAATGGCATCAAGGAAATGAAAAAGCTGCCCTCCGCGATGTTCGTGGTTGATCCCCGCAAGGAGCATATCGCGATCACCGAGGCGCACACGCTGGGTATTCCCGTTGTTGCTATCGTTGATACGAACTGCGATCCCGATGAGATCGATTATCCTATCCCCGGCAATGACGACGCAATCCGCGCGGTCAAGCTGATCGCCTCCAAGATGGCGGACGCCGTTCTCGAGGGTCATCAGGGCGAGCAGATGGAAGCAGCCGACGAAGCCGAAGCTGCTGCGACAGAAGATAATTTTTAATATAACGAATAGCCAGGAGGATACGAACTTATGTTTACAGCCAAAGACGTAATGAGCCTGCGTGAAATGAGCGGCGCCGGCATGATGGACTGCAAGAAGGCGCTTCTCGAGTGCGACGGCAACATGGACAAGGCCATGGATTACCTGCGTGAAAAGAGCCTGGCTGCCGGCGCGAAGAAGGCCGGACGCATTGCCGCAGAAGGCATCGTGGATTCTTATATTCATCTGGGCGGAAAAATCGGCGTGC